>JBEKSO010000216.1:0-7269 GCA_049516935.1 Thermoguttaceae bacterium | reverse complement strand
CGGATATTAGGCTCTCTGATAATAGTTATTGCTCTTTTTGACCTGACCTTTTTGAGCCTCATCGATCAACTTTTTCAGCGAGGCGCGCTTTGAGGAAACGGATCCATGCATCATATCCCAGTGCAGTCAAGTGGACGCCATCAGTGGTATATTCGGGACGGAGGTTCCCGGTCTCATCGCTCATTAACTCGAATGCATCGATCAAGGTGACATTCGGAAAATGCCGGCACAAATCCTTGAGCTCCCGGTTGATGCTTTTGATCCTCGCATTTGTCGCCTTGTTGCCGGTGAGATAACTAATATTCGCCCTTGTGCATAGATGCTCGTTAATTGGCAGTAAACAAGAGACAATCACAGGCACCTCGGGGAGTGAGTTTAAAATTTTATTGTAGTTTGAAATAATCTTATTATCGTCAAATCGGGACAGATCGTTTATGCCAATCGACAAAACGATGGCCTTGGCCGATTTCAGATTCGGATATTGTGCGATTCTCCAAAGCATGCCCTCGGTATTATCACTATTTATTCCAAAATTCATCACATTCCCATTGGTAACCGCTTTCATATCCAGCCCATAAGTAATGCTGTTGCCGAGGAATATGATACAATTATCCGACATGCACTTGGCTTGCGCCTTCTGGGCCTCCACCATGCCTCGGTAATCATCGAAGACCGCTGGCGTGCCAAGAAAGATCTGTTCCACGCGCTGGACAAGATCGTGCCTAAAAAGACCCACAATTAAGACAACATGTATCAGCACTAAATAGGTTTTCCATGCCCAGCGGATTTTCCGGGATGGAATGGGGGAAATTTTAGGCTGGTTTGCCGGATCTTTCATGGC
The DNA here is from genome assembly GCA_049516935.1 of Thermoguttaceae bacterium. Classification (GTDB taxonomy): domain Bacteria; phylum Planctomycetota; class Planctomycetia; order Pirellulales; family Thermoguttaceae; genus JBEKIK01. Next base: position 6,428 of record JBEKSO010000216.1, on the reverse strand, counting down.
ATAATCACTGCAAAATTAATTTGGTGTTCATTATTTGGCAGCGGATCGGCAATATACACTCCTTCCCAAACTTCATTCCAGCGGTCGGAACCGCATATTTTACGTTCCCCGATGAAACGCTCTTCCAACGAAGGATCTGTGATGAGAACAGCCATAAATTCTCTTTCCTTTTGCCCGAGTTGATACGCATGTATTATCGTCTGTAGTTATCCTACCATCAAGGGGAAGGCGAGCCAATTTGACGTTAATAATCCACCTGTATGAGAACTTTAAAAAGTCATCTTACAATTCATGTCCCGCTCCCCTACGGGTCGCGGCTAAACCTAGATACAATTGCCCGTATTGCCAAGTCTCATTATGATAGGGGATTCGATTGCAGGTAAGCATTGGAAAGATGCCTGTGCTACCCGACGGTAGATCGTATGTCCTCACCCTAGCCCTCTCCCAAGGGGAGAGGGGACTTTTTATTTGGTAAACCTAATCCCATGAAATCCAACGAATTACGCGAAAAATATCTGGCTTTTTTCGAGACCAAGGGCTGCACGCGCCGGCCTAGCGACGTGCTGGTGCCGCGGTGGGACCCGTCGGTGCTGTTTACTCCGGCGGGAATGAACCAGTTTAAGGACCATTTTCTGGGCCGCTGCAAGCTGGAATTCACCCGGGCCACGACCTGCCAAAAATGCCTGCGCACGGGCGACATCGACAACGTGGGACGCACGGCCTACCATCACACGTTTTTCGAGATGCTGGGCAATTTCAGCTTCGGCGATTATTTCAAACGGGAAGCAATCAACTGGGCCTGGGAGTTTTTGACCGCTAAAAAGTGGCTTGCCCTGGATCCCAACCGTATTTCTGCCACGGTCTATCTCGATGACGACGAGGCGGCGGGCATCTGGCTTAATGATATAAAACTTCCGCCTGAGCGCCTGCAGCGACTGGGCGAGGACGAAAATTTCTGGCCGGCCAACGCACCCAGCCAAGGGCCCGACGGGGTGTGCGGCCCGTGCAGCGAAATTTATTATCAGACCGAGTTCGGCTCGGTCGAGATTTGGAACCTGGTTTTCACGCAGTTTAACCGCGTTGGCGATCCGCCCCACAATCTCCGTGGGCTGCCCAGCCGCAACATCGACACCGGCATGGGCCTGGAGCGTACCGCGGCCGTCTTGCAAGGCGTGGATACAAACTTCCACATCGACATCCTCCGGCCGCTGGTCGAGGCGGCGGGCGAGGTGTGCCATGTGCGCTATCAGCCGGAGACCGAGACCGGCCGGCGCTTGCGCCGTATCGCCGATCATGTCCGCGCCTGCACGTTCGCCATTCACGAGAACGTGATTCCCGGACCGAACAAGGAAAAATATGTCATCAAGCGGCTCTTGCGCCGGGCCGTGCTGGACGGGCATCAGATGGGCATGCGCCAGCCATTCTTGCACAAACTCGTGGGCACGGTGGCCGAACTGATGCGGGAGCCGTATCCTGAGCTGAGCGAAACCGTGGCCAAGGTCTCCAATGTGATCGAAAAGGAGGAGGGCCATTTCCTTTCGACCATTGACGCGGGATTGGACCGCATCGAACGCATTTTCGGCCAGATGCGCAAGGAGCATCGCGGCACGGTCTCGGGGGCCGAGGCCGCCGACATGTTCCAAACCCACGGTTTCCCGCCCGAGTTGTTCGAAACCCTGGCCGCCGAGCGGAATTTCACCTTCGATTGGCCCGGTTTCCAGGAGGAGATGAAAAAACACGGCGATATTTCCGGACCGGCGGAAAAAATCCAGGTCTTCAAGCACGACCCGCTCGAGGCCCTGAAAAAGGCCATGCACGGCAGCACGTTTTTGGGCTACGAATCGACCGAGGTCCGGGACGCGAAGGTTTTGGGAATTATTTCCAACGAGCAACTCTGCGATCGGATCGACGAACTGGACCACGAGCGGCCGATCGTGCTGGTGCTCGACAAAACGCCTTTTTACGGCGAGATGGGCGGACAAGTTGGCGACATAGGTGAGATCGACGGCGAGCATTTTCACTTCGAGGTGATCGACACGCAGGTCGAAGGCGCCTTCATCCTGCACGTCGGCCATTTGCGCGAAGGACAAGTGGAACTGGGGGCGGTCGTCACTGCCCGAGTCGACGCCGCGCGCAGGCAAGGCATCCGCCGCGCCCATTCGGCCACGCACCTGCTGCACTATGCCTTGCGCAAACATCTGGGCGAGCACGCCATGCAGCAGGGCTCGAAAGTGGATAACGATCTTCTGCGGTTCGATTTCGCCAATCCCTCGGCAGTCGGCTCGGAGGAGTTGCAGCGAATCGAGATGGAAGTGAACGACAAGATCATGGCCGCATTGCCCATCGGCTGGGAAAACATGCCTATAGCCCAGGCCCGAAAAACGGGGGCTATGATGCTTTTCGGCGAAAAGTATCCGGACGTGGTGCGGGTGGTTTCCGCCGGCGATTTCAGCAAGGAACTTTGCGGAGGCACGCACCTGGAAAACACCGGACAGATCGGACTGATGAAAATCATCGGCGAAGAGAGCGTGGCCGCAGGCACGCGGCGAATCACGGCCCTTACCGGGCGCGGGGCATTGGATTTCATCCAGCGCACGCAATCCATCCTGGCCCGATCGGCGGGAATATTAAAAATCCCGGCCGAAAACCTGCCCGATCGCCTGGAATCGATCGGGAAAGAACTGCGGGATCTGAAAAAGAAGGCCGCCGGTCCAAAGGCAGAAGGCGCGGGCGTGGATAAGCTTCTCGCTCAAGCCGAGGAAATCGCCGGGGTCAAAGTGATTACGGCCCAAGTGCCAGGCGGAGCGGCTGAGATGCGGCAATTGATCGATCTGCTGCGCCGCAAGAACGCTTCCCTCGCCGTTATGTTGGGCAATGCACAGGCTGAAGAAAAGAAGGTGACACTGATCGCCGGACTCACAAAGGACCTGGTCGCAAAAGGCCTGGACGCGGTGGCCTGGATCCGCGCGGCGTCGAGCATCGTTGGCGGCAGCGGCGGCGGTCGCCCCGACATGGCCCAGGCCGGCGGCAAATCGCCGGAAAAACTCGCCGAGGCCTTTGCAGCGGCGAAAGAAGCAATAAAAAAGATGCTGGGTGGGGGATAAAGGGGTAATGGATAGAAGATAGCGGATAGAGGATCATGGGTAGGTAATCGGGAATGTCGGCGTCGAATTATTCTGCAATCCGCGCAGGGTTTTGGAATATCGCCATGAAAATCCTTGCCAAGTGCGACAAATGCAATTCCAGTTTTACCGCGGATGAAAAATTCATTGGGCGGAAGGCCAAATGCTCGAAATGCGGCGGGGATTTTATCGTTCAGGCGGCCAAGGACGCGATAGCACCGGAAAAACCAAGCGAATCCGAGCCTGGATCTAAAGAGAGCTCACCGGCCACGGCGGGCGAGCAGAGCATATTTTCCGTGTCCACCGCCGCGCCTGCCTCTAAAGAGAGTCCGCCGACCGCGGCGGGCGAGCAAAGCATTTATTCCGTGTCTGCCGCCGAACCGCCTCGATGCCCAAATTGTCAAAAAACCATCCAGCCCAAAGACATACTGTGCGTGAACTGCGGTTACGATTTGCTCACTCACACCCAAGCGCAATTTCAAAAAAAAGATACGCAAGTGGCTGTTCCCGGCGGAAGTTCAATACCACTGAAGCGGAAATCCTATGACAAATCCGCGGGGAGAACCAAACGGAAGACCGGAAGGAAATTCCCGGTGGAAAAAGCCGTCAAGGTAGGTGTGGTGATTGGGGTTATTGCGGCATGCATAGCCAGCATATGGGGAGTTCTGGCCCTGTATCGGCATTTAACGGCCAGTTGGGATCAGTACCAGGCCTTTGCGCGATTGGACGCTATTTTTTACGAAGATCATGTTAGCGCCAAACAACTCGCCCAGGAACTTCCTTACATCTTTACTTACGTGCAACAACTGCCTGTAAGGCAGCCGGAATACGCCGAAATTCAAGAAGGTCGTTTTTTAGAAGCCATTCCCAAAATCCCCAAAGATACCGATCTGACACCCCTTTTGCAGTTTCCGCCCGATTCTCCGGCCTATCTGCCTATTTTCAATTTGCTCGACGAATCCAGCGATCTTTCCTGGCGAATGCAAAAATCCTGCGATCCCTCGAAAACCGCGCGGCACTACGGCGCGGACTTGCTGATGGCGAGGCTTCCATTTATTCCCTGGAGCGAGGCTGACAAGAGTGCGTTGCGCGAGCGCACCGAAACGGCCGAAAAACGGCGCCGTTTCCAGAAATACTCCCAACAAAGCCAATTGGCCGCCGAAAAGACACTTCCCGGACGTTATTACCTCGAATTGGAAGCCTCGTTTTCAGATCTGACAAAGGAGAAGAATATTTTTCCGAACAACAAGGAAACCACAGCCAAAACGACCGATCCCGTGATGGAAGTGTCGAGCAAAAGCAATACGTGGAAGGTTTCGTTTTTTGGCCGCGCGTGGACCGGTCCCATCGAGCAATTAGCCGAGATCGATCTTGCTTGTCCGGTGATGGAACACGGCGATATTTTCAAGGCTTTGCCATTATCCGATCAACTACAAAATGCCGTGATGCACCTTCGCTTCAAAGGCAACGGATTTTTCATTGAATTGGATAAGCTGCCCTTAGTTGAGTACATGACGGAATATCCACTGCGGTTAATGCGCCTCTCCACCTTTACGGGCTTTCAAGCCACACTTATAAAAGCCGGACCGTAAAGTGCCCGTCGTGGTTTTTTATTGGGATAACCCCGGGAGCAAGTTCCCGGGCTATTGATTGTCAGAAAAAGAATGTCGCATGAAAAGTCAGAGCCGGGGCGTGTCGCCCCGGTAATTCCGGGCCGACACGGCCCGGCTCGGATGGTAAAACGCGTCATTTATTTCCTGAGACTCAATAAAGATTATTCTCCTGATCCCTGTCCCTTATCAATGATCTTCGGCGTTGGCCATTACCAATTCGCCCTTGAAAATGCCTTTCAATCCGCGTAATTTGGCGGCGATTTTTTGCAGGCGTTTGGCCGGGCCGCGGAGCACGATCACTTCCAGGCAAAGATCGTGGGTCAAGTGGGCGTGCAAGGTGGAAATCACAAGATCGGTGTTGTCGTGCTGCAAGGCCGTGAGATGATCGCGGAGCTGCGCTCTGTGATGATCGTATACCAAGGTCAATGTTCCGGCCGCGTCTTTGCTATCCGACTGCCAGGCATTTTGCGTAAGCTTATCGCGGAGTAATTGGCGAATCGCTTCGCTGCGCGTGGCAAAATGCTCGTCTTTGCAATAGTGGTCGAACTGTTCCAACAGATCGTCTTCCAAGGACACCGAAAAACGTACTACGCCTGGCATGATAGGTGTTTCCTGTTTGGAGGGTTCAGGGTTCAGAAATCAGAGGGCAGAACCGGTGATCGATGGAGTTTTAATTCACAGTTATCAGTTTACAGTTTTTTATATGCAACTGGTCATTTGGAATTCATTTTTTCCACTTAATTTCCAATTTCTAATCCACGATCTCATTGTGGAAATCATGAACCCTGAACCCCGAACCCTGAACCCTGATGCCGATAATCCAAGTTTTTTCTGTTAATCTACCCCTCATAAGTAGCAATTATGTTAGATTGGGAAAAGATTACAGCCGGCAATCCAATATTCCTTGTGATCACCGGTTGCAAGGGCCATAAAAGGTGGTATGCTACGTATGCTACAAAGCACTAGTGGTGGCTATTGGGGCCGCCTTCGGGGAGCGTGGGCCTGAAAAACCCCGAGACCCGTGTGTCCTTGTTTTGCATGGTCCATAGTGTCCGTGCCGGTTTTGGAGTGTTTTTTTCGATGAGTAAGAAATTGTTTGTTGGCGGGTTAAGTTGGGGTACGACCGACGACGGGTTGCACCAAGCATTTGAGCGGTTCGGCGAGATTGTCGAAGCCAAAGTCATTACGGACCGGGAAACCGGCCGTTCGCGCGGCTTCGGTTTTGTAACATTCGCCGGCGATGAAGGCGCCATTAGTGCCGTGAGCGAAATGAACGGCGCCCAATTGGATGGCCGGACTATTCGGGTCAACGAAGCCGAAAATCAGGTCCAGCGTCGCGGCGGCGGTGGCGGAGGCGGTGGTGGTGGTGGGCGCGGCGGTCCGCGGGGCGGCGGACATCGCGGCGGACATCGCGGCGGTTACGAAGAATAATACCGTCCCGGCATCACGCGCGATCGCCTGCTTTCGATCTGCTTCATAAACTCCGGTTGCCTGTTGTAATCGGTGAAGGGTGAGATTTTGTATTTTGCATCTCAATCCTAGCGGCCGAATGTGGGCAAACGCATAGCGCTATGCGCTAAACTGCCGCGGTTTTTCAAGTGCCCAAAAAAAGATTAAACAGCCCGCGGAACCGGGTCGTTTTTCAGTTCATATTGTCGGCAGGACATCATTGCAAACTCAGCTTCTGCATCCG
>JBEKSO010000215.1:0-7270 GCA_049516935.1 Thermoguttaceae bacterium | reverse complement strand
CACACGGTCTTGACGCGTTGCTCGGGCACCATCCGGCAAACCTGGTACGAGCACTGCCTTACGCAGTTTTCCTGGACCATGTGGCATTCTTTCCAGCACACGGTCTTGACGCATTGCTCGGGCACCATCCGGCATACCTGGTAGGTGCAGGTCTTGACGCGTTGCTCGGGCACCATGCGGCAGACCTGGTACGAGCACTGCTTCACGCAGTTCTCTTGCACCATGTGGCATTCATTCCAGCACACGGTCTTGACGCGTTGCTCGGGCACCATGTGGCATACCTGATAGGTGCAGGTCTTGACGCGTTGCTCTGGCACCATCCGGCACACGGTATAAGGAATCCGCTTTTCGCAGACTTCCTGCGTCATGTGGCAGACCTGGTAGGTGCAGGTCTTGACGCATTGCTCGGGCACCATCCGGCAAACCGTGTAAGGAACCTGCTTTACGCAGTTCTCTCGCACGTATTTGACGCACTCGATCTGCTTTTCCACGATTTCGGGCACCCATACGCGGCAGGTCGGGGTGCAGCAGGACGGTCCGCAGCACGCCGGTTCGCAGGCCGCCGGTCCGCAGGTCGGCACGCGGGTTTCCCAGTGGCCGGAGCAGCAACGGATCGTCTTGGTGCAGCAAACGGGCTTGCACACTGTGTAGCACACCTCGCGCTGGCAAGTTTCGTACACCGGTTTGCACACCGTGTAGCAGATATTCTTGGTGCAAGTCTCATACACGGGCTTGCAGACCGTATATTGGCAGACCTTTTCGCATTGCTCGTACACGGGCTTGCATACGGTGTAGCAGATGTCCTTGGAGCAAGTCTCGTACACCGGTTTGCACACGGTGTAGCAGATTTCCTTGCTCTTGGTCTCCCAAACCGGTTTGCACACGGTGTAGCAGATTTCCCTGGTCCGGGTTTCCCAGACGGGCTTGCACACGGTGTAGCAAATATTCTTGGTGCAGGTTTCCCAGACCGGCTTGCATACCTGATAGGTGCAAGTCTTTACGCAGGTTTCCCAAACCGGTTTGCATACTGTGTAAGTGCATTCCCGATAGCAAGTTTCGGGAACATACTTCACGCAGTTGACCGTTTTTTGCTCGCAGACTCGCTCATAACAAGTCTTGTAGCAGGTGTATTGTCGTTGTTCGTAAACGACTTCTTTGCAGGTCTTCATGACCGTATAGCACTGCTGTTTGCAACAGGCATAATCGGTTGTGCAGCAGTTTTCGCGTTCGCAGCAACCCAACCGTGCAGCACCGCAGTAGCAGGCCTGGGCCATGCTTGCCGCGATAACCAGCAATGCCGACGCAATCAGCGGTATAGCAACAATCCTTTTCATTGCATGCCTCCTTCAAACTCCACAAAAATCGATAGGGCCTGGTCTAAAAGGCGAACTCGCCTTTAATTTATTCGGATTATGTACAACTCGTGCATTAGCTACATTGCCTATAATACGCATGTATGATAATACAGCGGTATTTACACATATTGTGTAAATAGTCAATGGAAGCACCGAACTACTGTAACTATCGTCAACATGGGTTATTTGCTTGATACAGGATGTATGCACAATTACGAGAATTTGAGCAGAAAAATGTAAGCAATTAGGCTTATCGTAATTACGCAAATGCTTGTGGATACAAGAGTTATTACGTTTATTCCTGTTTTAGCCAATTTTCTTCTATTACGCAAATCAACTGGTATTCTGCTTTTACAACTTATTATTCAACAGTGGCATGATCTCGGTCTCTTGCACCAATAACGACATTTGCCAACCGATTTTTCTTGACACTCGATAACTTCTGACCTAGGAATTTCCAACGGGACTTGCTAATCGGCCTTTGCAGTTAGGTAAGTTCCACGGGAAGAGTTCGCCCCGATTTCGTGTGGAAAACAGGAAATAGAGGAATATTACTCAACACGGCACGAACTTTTCGGGACAGGCCAAGAGAGTGAATCCGCTTTATTTCAGATGGCTGCGGCCAAACGGCCCGTGGATAAAACTAACCTCAAAAGATAAGAATGGGAGAAGTGTTTATGAACGCGAAGGTTCACCGAAGTGCTTTCACATTGATCGAAGTCTTGATTGTTGTGATTATTATGGCGTTGCTTGCCGCCACGATCATCCCTCAGTTTTCGTCGTCCACCTCGGATGCGAAAAAGAGCGCGTTGAATTTCAATTTGCATACCTTGCGCTCGCAGATTGAAATGTACAAGGTTCATCACAACGGGGCGCCGCCCAAGCAGTCTTCATTTGCCGATCAAATGACCAAGAAGACCAATGTTGACGGCTCAATCAACGCTGCTTCCGGTCTATACGGGCCTTATTTCCAACAGCCGGTTCCCGCGAATCCCTACAACAACAGCAACGCACTGTTTAAATATACCGCCAGTCCGACGGGAACGCCGCCCTCAGGCTCTGGGGACACCGGCGCATCCGGTTGGCAATACGATGAAACTGACGGCAGTTTTTATCCGAATCACACCGGATACGACTATGCCAATCAAACTCAACCTTAATAGAAATCATAACCTATATGCCTAGCCCGAGCTTGCCGCGAGCGAGTTCAAATAGCATAAGAACACAAACAAACACAAAAGCCCACGGGTTGTTACTCGTGGGCTTTTTTGTTGGGAAAATCTTCTTATCCACTTCCGTTGCGTTAAGAGGGTTGGAATTTAATCAAATCTGTTTATTGGCAAAGTCCCCTTGTCGGAAGTTAATTAAGCCAATACTATAAAAACTGGAAAAAGTGAGAATGGCGTTTTCGCCCGCTATCAGAGGGGGTGAATCGCATTTTTCCTGTTACCCGGTGGTGTAATGGTAACACTAGGGATTTTGGTTCCCTCATTCAAGGTTCGAATCCTTGCCGGGTAGCTTTCTTATCAGGGTTTGAGTTTTTCTTTTTTGGCCGTATAATACATGTACATACACGTACATGGAGATCATTTTATGGCCACTAAAACCATCAGCATTGATATAGAAGCCTATGAAAGGCTTCGCAGCGTGCGAAAAGACAATGAATCGTTCAGCCAAACCATCAAACGGGTGGTAAAGCCGCCGTTTGATTTCGAAGCATTTCGGAAAAAGGTGGAAAATTTCTCACTTAGCGACAAGGCTGCCGAGGCAATTGAGGAGCAGATTCGCAGTCGGCGTCGGCCATCAAACAGGGAATGATAATGGCGTCGCTTGATACCAGCATTCTTGTCGATGTGCTCCGTAGCCGATCTCGCTTTCATCAGCGCGCCCTGGAGAAACTGGACGAGTTGAGAGACCGGGGAGAAAAACTCGCCACAACTCGATTCACGATTGCTGAGCTTTATGTTGGAATAGAACTATCGGACAACGCGCAGAGAGACCAAGCGGATGTCGATGCATTATTGGCCGGTCTTGAAATCCTCGATTTCGGCGGATTTTCGACCAGGCTATTCGCCCGAATTCGTGCGGAACAACGTCGAATAGGCCGCATTGCCGACGACATGGACACTCTAATCGCCGCCACAAGCCTCGCGGGCGGCCATGCCCTGTTGATTACCCGCAATCCGTCGCACTTTGCCGGCATCCCGGGTTTGACGGTGGAAAGCTACTGAATTGTGTTTCAAAAAGAGCATAAAATGCAATAACCATGGGCAAAATCCACCCTCAACCCTGGCCATCTTCCGAAGGGAGTGGGGAGTTTTCTGATACATTGACGTTTCGTGGCGGGTTTGATAGATTAATAGGTTTACCGCTTTGAACGGTCCACGGCGGTAATGGTTTTTTCATGTAAACAGACCGAAATCACTATTTTAACGCCGGACGCCCAGAAAAGTTTTTGCCCTCACCCTAGCCCTCTCCCAGAGGGAGAGGAGACTGAAGGAATGAGGTTTTTGTTGGGACTTAGCCGGTGTGCCTTTGGGAGGAATTGAATTGGCTACTGTTCTGGTAAAAGACTTAATCGAGGCGGGGGTACATTTTGGGCATCGTGCCAGCCGCTGGAATCCGAAGATGCGGCCGTACATTTATGCCCGCCGCAATCTGATCCACATTATCGACGTCCGCGAAACCATACGCGGTTTATTGCGGGCGAGGAAGTACTTGCAGCGCATTGCGTCCGGGGGCAGCCTGGTGCTGTTCGTGGGCACCAAGCGGCAGGCCTCGGACACCATCGAACAACAATCCTTGCGCAGCGGCATGCCGTTCGTGAGCGATCGCTGGTTGGGCGGCACGCTGACCAACTTCCGCACAATTCGCAGCCGCTTGAGCCGCTTGGAGGAGTTGGAGGCGATTCGCACCGGCGATCAACTTGCCACATACTCCAAGAAAATGCAATCGTCGCTGAACCGCGAATACCGAAAGATGTATCGCAATCTAAACGGCATTCGCACGATGAACCGTTTGCCCGAGTGCCTGGTGATCATCGACCCGCGCAAGGAAAAAAACGCGGTATGTGAAGCCAAAAAGCTGGGCATAACGACCGTGGCCTTGATCGACACCGATTGCGATCCGGACGAAGTGGATTTGCCGATTCCCGGCAACGACGACAGCATTCGCTCGATTGAACTGATCGTGCAGCTTTTGGCCGACGCCGTGTTGGCCGGCAAGGCGGCCGGCGGGGAGCTTAAGCAAGAACAAACCGAGGGAGCTGTTTCGGCCGGCGGGTAACGGCATATAACCGATTCCTGTTCAAACAATTCAAGCGAATTGTTTATTGAGCCTCAGGAAAAGAATGCCGCGAAAAAAATCAGAGCCGGGGCGTGTCGCCCCGTCATTCCCGGGCCGACACGGCCCGGCTCCGATGAAAAAATACGACATTTTACTCGTTCCCAGACTCCACCTGGGAACGTATAGTGAAAAAAACATTACAAATAGTTCCCAGGCAGAGCCTGGGAACTAGATTGGGCGGAGCCTGGGAACGAGGTTTTATTAGGAACAAGATTATTAGGAACGATATTTTTATACAAGTTTTTTATTAATCGATGGAGATATATTTATGGCAGAGATTACCGCGGCCTCGGTGAAGGCCCTTCGAGAAAAGACCGGCTTGCCGATGATGGATTGTAAGCGCGCCTTGGGCGAGGCCAACGGCGACATTCAGAAGGCGATAGAGTTCTTGCGCAAGGCCGGGGCCAAGGTGGCGGAAAAACAAGCCGGGCGGGCCACGACATCGGGTCGAATCAGCGTGTACACCGATCCGCAGCGTAAAGTGGGGGCGATGATCGAGTTGCGGTGCGAAAGCGCGCCCGTGGCGGCAAACCAGCAATTTGTGCAGCTTGCCGACGATCTTGCCAAGCAATTGGCCTTGGGGCCCGGGGCGGCCACGCCGGAAGCGCTGCTTGCCCAGCCTTCGCCGAGCCAGGCCGGTCACACGCTTAAACAACAGTTTGAGGACTTGCACAATCGGATTCGCGAGAATTTCAAGCTGGATCGCATAGTCCGCATCGACGGGGTATGCGGGGGTTATGCCCATCACAACGCGGCGGCCGGCGTTTTGCTGGAGATCGAAGGAGGCGGTGAAGAGCTTGCCCGGGATATTTGCATGCACGCGGCGGCCTTTCGCCCCAAGGTAACTAATCGGGAAGAGTTGGACGCGGCGGAAGTGGAAAAAGAGCGGGAAATTCTTACCGAGCAGGCGCGAAAAGAGGGCAAGCCGGAGAAGATTATCGCCAAGATGGTCGAAGGCCGGCTGCGCGATTTCTATGCCCAGCGCTGTCTTGTGGATCAGCCCATTGCCAATGAAATGAAATACGGCAAAAAAACGGTGGCCCAGATCGCCAAAGAAGCCGGCATGAAGATTATTCGCTTCGTACACTGGGAATTGCCCAAGGAGTAGGCCAGATGACGAACAATTTGCCGCCGGGCGGCCCCAAGTATCATCGCGTGGTGTTGAAGATTTCCGGAGAAGGATTCACGCATCCGGGCGAGCGCGGCATTTCCATGGACGCGGTCGTGCACATCGCAAGGCAAACTTTCCAGGCCGCCAAACACGGCGTGCAGATCGCCATCGTCATGGGCGGGGGAAATATTCTCCGCGGGGCCCAATTTACCTCGGGCAATTCCTGCATCCACGAAGCCACGGCCCATTACATGGGGATGATCGCCACGGTAATGAACGGACTGGCATTGCAGGACGCGCTGGAATCATTAGGCAGCGACACGCGGCTGATGACCGCCATCCGCATGGACGGCGTTGCCGAGCCGTATATCCGGCGGAGGGCGCGGCGGCACTTGGAAAAAGGTCGCATCGTGATCCTGGCCGGGGGAACGGGCAGCCCGTTTGTTACCACCGATACGGCCGCAGCTCAGCGGGCATTGGAACTGGACGCGGATATCCTGCTGAAAGCCACCCGCGTGGACGGCGTGTTTTCCGACGATCCGGAAAAAAATCCGCATGCGGTTCTGTACGGCGAATTGAGCTACGACGAGGTGCGGCGGCAAAATCTGCGGGTCATGGATCACGAAGCGGTTACCAAGTGCATGGAATACAATATGCCGATAATCGTTTTTAATTTCCGCAAGGAAGGTAATATTGAAAACACCGTCCTGGGCGGAAGGATCGGCACGTTGATTCATTAGGAGCAAAACTATGACCACCGAGGAAATCCTGCTGGACGTGGAAGAGCGCATGGAAAAGGCCATCCGCAAGCTTAAAAACGACCTTGCGGGAATCCGCACTGGTCGGGCCAATCCGGGCCTGGTCGATTCGCTTCGGGTCGAGGTCTACGGCTCGCCGGTGCCGATCAAGCAGGTGGCCTCGGTGGGCGCCCCGGAGCCGAATCAAATCGTCATCCGCCCATACGATCCGGGCACGCTGAAGGACATCGAAAAGGCGATTCAGGCCAGCGACTTGGGCTTTACTCCGCAAAACGACGGGCGGGTAATCCGCCTGAACGTGCCGCAGCTTTCGACCGAAGTCAGGCGGAAGATGGTGTCTCGCGTGCGGGAGCTTGCCGAGGAGGCCAAAGTGGCCATTCGCAACATCCGCCGCGACGGCAACAAATCGGCCGACCAGGCCGAGAAAGACAAGGAATTCTCCGAGGACGACCGCGACCAGGTCAAAGAGGAAATTCAAGATCTTACCAAGCAGTACGAAACGCAAGCCGCCGATCTGGCCAAGGCTCGGGAAAAAGAGGTCATGGAAGATTGACCTCGATCGCTCGATGAGCGGCGCATCTTAATTTGGCTTCCTACGGCTTGCAGAAAACTTAGAATCGCTTATGCCGTACGGTTACGCCGCGGCATTTTTTTCGTCGATAATTTTGGCCGATTGTTTTTCATTTTGCCGGAAATCCGCC
>JBEKSO010000214.1:0-7272 GCA_049516935.1 Thermoguttaceae bacterium | reverse complement strand
AACATACCGAGCGATTCGTGCAGTGCCCCGCTCCAGGAGCCTTGCGGCGCATTTTGCCAAAAGGCCCAAAACGCCCTGTCGAGGTTGTCCAAGTGGGCGTAAGGCCACCAATTAGAGCCGGCGGCCCAGAAGGTGGAAAGGCAAGTTGCAATGAACAAAATGATGGGCAGCCAAATGCCGCTTTTCCGCCTAGAGGTGGCACTGGCTAAACCAGCGGCGCCCGCACTGTCTGAGCCAATGGCGCTCGCACTGGCTGAGCCAGTGGCACGTGCACTGGATTGTGTCTGGAGTGGTTCTTTGGCCGGTTGCATTATTGGTTTATCCACGCATGACTCCTTTCAGCTTTCCGCGCTTGCCGCATAAAGATAATGTATGGAAGTTAAGGTCATAAGGCAAGTCGAAACGAGGGGGGTGCGTTATCCATGGCGTGTGTTATTTGACTCGATACGACTTTGAAAGTCCTTTAAGTCCACTTACACCTAAAAAAACTCACGGCACAAGTACCGTGGCTAAAGATAATTGCCTTGCCGAGAGCCGATCGCTGGTATAAACTTTGTGTTTCCGTCCTTTACGCCCAATATGGCCTCTGGCCGCAACCAAACCGCGACCAATGGTCGCGGCTTTACATGCTAAACTCATTGTTATCAACCACCCATAACCAATCACCTCCATGAGCGATCCTTATTTTCAAGGGCTTTTTGCGGATCGGATCGGCGGCAGCCGTTACGGCAAAGGCGGCGATATTTACAAGTTCGAGAAGATCAAGCGGGCCAAGCGCAAGGCCCGGGCCGATCACCCGGAGCGGAAACTCATCGATTTCGGTATCGGCGAAAACGACGAGATGGCCGCCGAATCGGTCCGCCGCGTGATGGCCAATGAAATCAACCAACCGCAAAATCGCGGATATGCCGACAACGGCATTGCCGAGTTCAAAGAGGCGGTAGCGCGGATGATGGCCCGGGAGTTCGATGTCAAACTCGATCCGGTCACGGAAATCAACCATTGCATAGGCACGAAAACGGCGTTGGCCATGCTGCCGGCGGCGTTTATCAATCCGGGCGACGTGACGCTGATGACCGTGCCCGGGTATCCGGTGGCTGGCACACACACGAAGTATTACGGGGGTGAGGTTTATCGGCTGCCGCTGCGGGTGGAAAACTATTTTCTGCCCGACTTGGATTCGATCCCCGCGGATATTCGCCGAAGAGCGAAATTACTGGTGTTGAATTATCCCAACAGCCCGACGGGCAAAGTGGCCACGCGGGAATTTTACGCGAAAGTGGTGCAATTTGCCTTGGCGAACCAGATCGTGGTCGTCCAGGATGCGGCCCATTTGATGCTGAGTTACGAAGCCCGGCCGCTGAGCTTTTTAGAAGTGCCGCGCGCCAGGGACGTGGGCGTTGAGGTGCATTCGCTGTCGAAGGGCTGGAACATGATCGGCTGGCGCTTGGGCTGGGTGTGCGGACACGAGCGGCTGGTGCGGGCGTTTGCCGACGTGAAGGACAACTGCGACTCGGGCCAGTTTATCGCCATTCAAAAAGCGGCCATTACGGCATTGGACGATGCGGAGATCCCCCGCCGCACCCGGGCGAAGTATCATCGGCGGCTGAAGAAACTGGTCGATGCCCTGCGGCGTTGCGGGATCAAGTGCCAAATGCCCGGAGGAACGTATTTCCTGTATGTGCCCTGTCCTAAGGGCGTATCAGGCGGACCGGCGTTCGCCACGGCCGAGCAATGCAGTCAGTACTTGATTACGGAACATTCGATTTGCACCGTGCCGTGGGACGATGCCGGGGCGTTTTTACGGCTTTCCGTAACCTACGAAGCCGAGGACGAAGCAGGCGAAGATGCCTTGATGGCCGAGACGGAAGAGCGGCTCAAGAAACTTCGGCTAGTGTTCTAAAACCCAATCTCGCCTGAACAAAAAAACACGCTCGCCAACCATGCTTCGCATGGTGCCCGCTCGCGGCTAAACGATTCTAACATGCCCACGGCTAGCGTGGGCATGGCACCCATTATTAACTAATCTTTCATCACTCAATCCGCCCTCACCCTAACCCTCTCCCAGAGGGAGAGGGGACTTGAATTCAATTGACCGCAAACCGTTGTGAACATATAATCACAATAGAGGTGGATTATGAGCGAAGAGAAGTTGGATACGCAGATTCGCCGGGAACAGATTGCCCAGGCGGCGTTGGAATTGGTGGCCAGCCAGGGGTTGCGGCGGCTGAGCGTGGCAGCGGTGGCCCGGCGGGTTGGACTAGTGCCGTCGGGCATTTATCGGCATTTTCATAGCAAGACCGAAATCCTGCACGCCGTGCTGGACCGGATCAGGCAGCGATTGACGGATAACGTCCAAGCCGCATGCCAGGAGCATTCCGATCCGCTGGAGTGTCTCCATGATGTATTAATGAGGCACATCCGTTTTATTCGGGAAGGCCGGGCGATTCCGCGAATAATCTTTTCCGACGACTTTCACGGCGGGCATCCCGAACTGAAAGAAAAAGTGCTCAGCATTTTTGGCCAATACTCCGGCCAATTGGCCGATATCGTCCGCCGCGGACAAGAGCAAGGCACAATACGAGGTGATCTTGATCCGGCCACGGTGGCCATGATGGTCTTCGGCATTGTCTTGCCGGCGGGGATCCTCTGGCATCTGACCGAGGGCGGATTTGACGTGACGCGCCATGCCGCGCGGGCATGGGAGATGGTTCGCAGTGCAATTGTTCCTGCGAATGGGAAGCAGTAATTATCGACAAATTGTGAATTCATATTCACTAAGTAAAGCATCAATGAACATGAAACTGAAACTTCTAATACTGATTTTGTTATTGGCCACGGCGGGCGGCAGCGTCTACTGGTTCGAAACGAATCACAAGGCAGGTACATCGTCGGGGATTAGCGTATCGGGCAACATCGAGGCGACCATTGCCGATGTGAGTTTCAAAATAGCCGGCCGTGTAGTCGAGCGGCCCGTGGATGAAGGATATATGGTCAAAAAAGGCGACCTGGTGGCCTTGCTGGACGATTCCGATCTGAAATGCGACGTAGCGATGCGTGCGGCCGATCTTCAGACCGTTAAGGCCGCGCTGGCCGAACTGGAGGCTGGAAGCCGGAAGGAGGACATAGCCGCGGCCGAGGCTGCCATGCACAAGGCGGAATTTGCACTGGCCGATATGGAGGCCGGATCGCGTCCGCAGGAAATAAAATCGGCCGAGGCGTCGTTAAGCGCGGCCGAAGCCCAGAGGGTGCAGTCTCAGGCGGATTACTTCCGGGCGCAACAACTCATTAAGCAGAAGATGATTTCCAACGAGCAGTACGACTCGGCAAAGGCCGTTTACGACGTGGCCGTCCAGCGCGATCACGAGGCAGTGGAACATCTTGCCTTGGTCAAGGAAGGATCGCGCAAACAGCAGATCGACGAGGCCAGGGCGGCCTACAATCAGGCAAAGGCCCAGTTCGACCTGGTCAAGGCCGGACCGAGGACGGAAACCATCGATCAAGCGCGGGCCAGGGTCAAACAGGCCGAAGCCGCCTTGCAACTGGCCCAGACTCGGTTGAGTTACGCCACGCTGGCTGCGCCGATGTCGGGCGTGGTAATGTCAAAAAACATCGAGCCGGGCGAATATGTCGCGCCGGGCACGCCGGTGGTGACGGTGGGCGATTTGGTAAACGTGTGGCTGAGGGCGTATATACCGGAAACCGATCTAGGGCGGGTGAAGGTGGGTCAAAAGGCGAAAGTAACCACCGACACGTATCCGGGTAAGACTTATGAAGGGCGGGTGTCGTTTATCGCCCAGGAGGCTGAGTTCACGCCCAAAAATGTGCAGACGGAAAAAGAGCGCGTCAAACTGGTATATCGAATCAAGATCGACATCACAAATCCTGAAATGGAACTTAAGCCCGGAATGCCTGCAGATGCGGTGATTGAAACGGGGAAATAGAAGTGGGCAGTGGTCAGTGGGCGGTGGGCTGTGAGGGCCGGGCAATTTATTGCCCGGTCTTGAGAGATAAGCGATGAGGTATGAGGGGAGAATGATGGAGGCGATACGGACCGAGAATTTGACGAAGCGATTTGGCGACCTTACGGCGGTCGATTCGCTCAGCCTGGAGGTGGCCGAGGGGGAGATATTCGGACTTGTCGGACCTGACGGGGCGGGCAAAACGACCACCATGCGGCTTCTGACTTCGATCATGGCGCCCAGTTCGGGCGAGGCATGGATTGCCGGCTATCATATAGTCAAGCAGGCCGAGGCGATCAAGGAGAACATCGGTTACATGAGCCAGCGGTTCGGACTGTATCCGGACCTGACCGTGATGGAGAACATCGATTTCTATGCCGATGTGTATTGCGAGCCGCATAAGGGCCGGCAGGAGAAAATCGAGCGCCTGCTGGCCTTCAGCAATCTGACGTCTTTTAAAAAACGGCTGGCGGGAAATCTTTCCGGCGGCATGAAGCAGAAGCTCGGGCTGGCGTGCGCGTTGATCCATACGCCCAGGGTGCTGTTTCTCGACGAGCCGACTAACGGGGTCGATCCCGTGTCGCGCCGCGATTTCTGGCGAATTTTATACCGTTTGCTGCGGGAAAAGGTGACTATTTTCGTATCGACGGCTTACCTTGACGAGGCCGAGCGCTGCAATCGCGTGGCACTGGTGGATCGGGGCAAGATGCTGGCCTGCGGCACACCGGATGAGGTAAAAAAACTTATGCGGGGCACGATCCTGGAGATCCGCTGCGAACAGCCGCGCCGGGCATGCGCATTGCTCAAGGAAAAAATGGCCGGTGTATCGGTGGGATTGTTCGGCGACAGGGTTCACGTCGTCGGGCATGAAGCGGAGGAACGGATTGCAGCGGCGGCCAAGGGTTTGCTTGCCGACGCCGGATTGGCTGCGGCGGGAATCAGGCAGATCGAGCCCACGCTGGAGGACGTGTTTGTTTCGGTGCTGGCGGAAAGGGATTAATACTCGTTCCCACGCCGGAGCGTGGGAATAAGGAAAGTATATGTAAAGCCGCGACCACTGGTCGCGTTCTGTGTAGAACGAATACATTAATGTTTTCCGCGATCACCGTTCGCGGTTTTATGTCGGATCGGCGCGACCTGTGGTCGCGGCTTTACATCTCATCGGGAAAAAACTATGAACGCCGCGAACAACGACAATGCCGTGGTAGTGGAGAACCTGGAAAAGCGGTTCGGCAGGTTCGTGGCGGTCGATCGCATAAGTTTCCAGGTTAGCAGGGGCGAGATATTCGGCTTTCTGGGGCCCAACGGTGCGGGCAAATCGACCACCATCCGCATGCTGTGCGGCATTCTGACGCCTAGCGGCGGCACGGGCATAGTGGCCGGTTATGACATTCGCACGCAGCCGGAAATGATCAAGGCCAACATCGGCTATATGAGCCAGAAGTTCTCGCTGTACCAGGATTTGACCGTGGAGGAGAACATCGATTTTTACAGCGGCATATACAACATTCCGTCCCGGTTGAAGGAAGAGCGCAAACAGTGGGTCATCGAGATGGCGGGGCTTAAAGAGCATCGCCGGCGGCCGACCGCGCTATTGTCCGGCGGATGGAAGCAGCGGCTTGCTCTGGGGTGCGCGATTTTGCACCAGCCGCCGATCGTGTTTCTCGACGAGCCCACATCGGGCGTGGATCCGATCAGCCGCCGGGCGTTTTGGGACCTGATTTATGAGATGTCGGGCAAAGGGGTAACTGTTTTCGTAACAACGCACTACATGGACGAGGCCGAATATTGCGACCGGCTGGGTCTTATTTATCGGGGAGAGTTGGTTGCGCTGGGTACGCCCGAACAGCTTAAACACGAATATATGAACGAAAACGTGTTGGAGGTGTTTTGCGATCGAGCGGAGACGGCCATGGGCGAGATCGAGCAATTGCCCGAGGTGAAGGAAGCGGCGCTGTTTGGTCGCGGGCTGCACGTGGTGGCCGAAGACGCCGCGGCGGCCGGGCAGTCGATCCGCCAATTACTCGATCAACAGGGATATCGAATCCAGCGGGTGGAGAAAATCACGCCTTCGCTGGAAGACGTATTTGTTTCGCTGATCGAGGCCCGGGACCGCGCGGAGCAGCCTCAGGAGGAGGTGCGAAGATGAGACTGATGCGAATTTGGGCGGTAACGCGCAAGGAATATTTGCATGTTTTGCGGGACGCCCGCAGCCTGGGCGGGGCGATTGCGATTCCGATGATGATGCTCATGCTGTTCGGGTACGCGTTGACGCTCGACGTGGACAAGATTCCGCTGGTGGTCTGGGATCAAAGCGGATCCGAACAGAGCCGCGAGTTGATCGCTCAATTCGCGGGTTCCCGATATTTTTCCTTGCGCGGGCATTTCGGCGAGTATGCGGATATCGTGCTGGCGATCGATTCGGGCCGGGCGTTGGCGGCGATGGTGATTCAGCGGGATTACGCCCAGCGGATTTCGGCGGGCCGCGACGCGGATGTGCAATTTATCGTCGACGGCAGCGATTCGAACACGGCGACCATCGCCCTGGGCTATGCCGAGGCGGTGACGCAAACCTATTCGCAGAACCTGGTGATAAAGGCCGTACAGCGCAACGGCGGGCCGGCCCTCGAGCAGCCGCTGGAAGTGCGTCCGCGGGTATGGTTCAACGAAGACTTGGAATCGCGGAATTTCATCATTCCCGGCCTGATCGCCGTATTGATGATGGTCATCGCGGCGCTGATGACTTCGTTGACGGTCGCCCGGGAGTGGGAGCGGGGAACGATGGAGCAGCTAATTTCCACGCCCGTGAAAGGGCCGGAATTGATTATCGGCAAGCTGATTCCGTATTTCACGATCGCCTTTTTCGACGTCTTGCTGGCAGTGCTGACGTCGCAATTCTTGTTCCACGTTCCCTTGCGCGGGAGCGTGGTTTTTCTTTTTGCCATGACCGTCGTATTTCTGATCGGCGCGATGTCGATGGGCATGTTGATCAGCATCAATACGAAAAACCAGTTGCTGGCCAGCCAGTTCGCCATGGTGGCCACTTATCTACCGTCGTTTTTGCTGTCGGGATTCATGTTTTCGATAGCGAACATGCCCCAGCCGATTCAGATAATCACATACGCCGTGCCGGCCAGGTATTTCGTATTTTTGCTGAAAGGAATTTATTTGAAGGGAGTGGGTTTTCAGGTGATGTCGGGCGAGGCGATATTGCTGGCGATTTACGCCGTCGTGATGTTCACGCTGGCGATAGCGCGGTTCAAAAAGAAATTGACGTAGAACGGATAATGTAGGGGCGACAGTTTAAGTG
>JBEKSO010000213.1:0-7273 GCA_049516935.1 Thermoguttaceae bacterium | reverse complement strand
GGACGCTGCAAGTCGGCGGCCACCAACAGCGGCTGGCGCCCGCGTTGCTTTATGAGCCGGCCTAATTTGCCGCATGTAGTGGTTTTGCCGGATCCTTGCAGCCCGCAAAGCATCAGCACGCTGACCTCGCCCCGCATGTGCAGGGTGTGATCCACGGGCCCCATTAAATTGATAAGTTCCTGATGAACGATATAAACGAGTTGTTTTGTGGGATCGAGCGATTTTAACACCCGCTCGCCAACGGCCTGATCGCTCACGCTGGTCATGAAATCCTTGACCACCGATAGGCTGACATCGGCTTCGAGCAGGGCCCGCTCGACCAGTTTCAGCCCATCGCGCATGTTCGATTCGTTGAGCGTGCCTCGCCCGCGCAAGGCCCTCAATGCGGAACCCAAACTTTCCTGGAGTGTTTCGAACATGTCAATTCTTTAGGAAACAGCCGAATATTCGGCAAAAGCGGTGGCACGGACTTCTAGTGCGTGAAAAAACACGGCCAAGATGGCCGTGCCAATTACCCCGACTCAAAAATCCATACAGTCCCTAATTTTATAAGCCGGCTCATCCCGGTCGAAGCGCGTAATCTCATATCGTAACTAATTTCCAGTCGTTTTGACAAGGATCCTCCCGCAGCAAGATAAAAAAGAGCCGGCAAAGGAGCGAATTTCCGCGTTGCATACCACCATATAGGACTAGTTATTTTCCCTACAAAATTGGGCTAGACTAGTTGGGTGGGGACAGCATATAGTTCAGCGAAGGGGGGCGGGACCCGTTTTTTAGGAGCAATCCGGCGGTTCCCCCTACTCTCGCATCCCAAAGTTTCGAACGCAACAACCGAGCGAAGTCGGTTTATTTAAAAAATGAGTTCCGCATCGAATCTCTGGCTTGATCGAGATCGCCCCCCTTGATTTTTGTTGAAAAAATAGAGCGAAGTTGACACGTATATTAAAAAAACCTAGATTTCCGCGGAGAATGTCCATGGCTCGCTCTTATTACAGATAAGTGCGAAATCAATATACCCATGCTTGCCCGTGTGTTGTATATTTCCTTTAAAGACGTTTTCAACCTACCAAAATTATCCGAATATTTATCACGAAGGATGCGGGAGTACGCCTCATGACTCGTAAAATTGGATTGTTGTTGACGCTAGCAGTTTTAGCCGCCTCGCCCCTGTTCGCAGAGGAATGGGCCAAGAAGATGTTCAAGGATTCCGACCACGATTTCGGCACTTGTGCCCGTAATGCCAGGGCCGAATACGAGTTTGTTTTCGAAAATCTCTACATGGAAGACGTTCACGTCTCCGGCGTGCGATCGAGTTGCGGCTGCACAACCCCCAGCGTGGTAAATCCCACCATTAAAACCTACGAAAAAAGCGCGATTCTGGCCCATTTCAATACTGACCGTTTCTCCGGTCAGCGATCGGCCACGCTCACGGTGACCATAGACAAGCCGTTTTACGCCGAGGTGCAATTACACATAAAAGGCTATATCCGCAGCGATGTTGACATCAAGCCGGGCAGCGTGCAAATGGGCGACGTCGATCAAGGCACGCCGGTCGATCAAAAGGTCAGCGTCAACTTCGGCAGTTCCAGCCAGTGGCGCATCGACTCCATCAAATCCGAAAATCCATACTTGAAAGCCGAAGCCGTGGAAACCGGCAGAGGCAACGGGCAGGTAAATTACGATCTGAAGGTGCACCTCGATCCCAAGGCGCCCGTGGGCA
Source organism: Thermoguttaceae bacterium (assembly GCA_049516935.1). Lineage (GTDB taxonomy): Bacteria > Planctomycetota > Planctomycetia > Pirellulales > Thermoguttaceae > JBEKIK01. The sequence continues at coordinate 5,553 of JBEKSO010000213.1, read as the reverse complement.
ATATCAACGACTATCTGATACTTGTCATCAACGACGACCGGAAAACCGAAATTCCCGTGTTGGTCGAAGGCCGCGTGGATGCCGGCATCACCGTCAGCCCGGCCGCTTTATTCATGGGCGTGCTGCAACCGGGTCAAAAGGTTACCAAGCAGATGATCGTCAAGAGCAAAAAACCGTTTAAAATTCTGGCCATCAACTGCGATGAAAAGTCATTCGAGTTCGACACCTCCGCCGAACAAACGCCCAAAATGCTGCATCAAATTCCAGTGACTTTTATAGCCGGCTCCGATATGGGAAAGGTCGTGAAAACCATCAAGATCGAGACCGACCAGGGCAAATTTACTCCCGAACTCTCGGCTTATGCCGTGGTGGCAAACCAGTAACCGCGGTTATTAAAGCCGAGACATTGATCGAATCACTGATTAGGACGATGGTTGATCCATCGTCCTATTTTTTATTTTCAGTCCAAACTTTCGCGTAATATAGGAAATTAGGGTTATATAGACAACGTACATTTGGGTGAATATTCAGTGCTTTTATACCTAACCCCAAGCTAATCTTGAATATGTGGTAATATAACAAGGGGGGTAAACAGATTAATCGAAGGGTGATAATCTGAAATATCGCTGCTTTTTCCTGCCTGATATTATTGTCATGATAATCCTCCACTGAGAGCCTTTTTTTAACTTCCCCGTCCACTTAACCCATATTGGACCTTTTTGGTCGCCGAATGAGCACTGAACAACCGTTAGATCCGCAATTAATCGAGCAAACCAAGCAGCAGATACGCTCGCTGGTAGGGGAAATTTCGCAACTAACCAAGACGGAAATCTCGCCCGAGGAGTTTTATAGCGAATTTCTCACTCGCGTGGTCTCGGCTTTAGCTGCGGTGGGCGGCGTGGTTTGGACCGCCAACCAGGACGGCCAACTGGCCCTGCAATATCAAATCAACTTGCAGGAAACCAGGCTTCGCGAGCAAGAGGAAGCCCAGGCCCAGCACGGCCGCTTGCTGTATAAAGTTTTTTCCAGCGGCGAGGGGATGCTGGCGCCTCCGCACTCCGGCGCCGAAGACGGCCAACAGGCCGGCAATCCCACCGATTTCCTTTTGGTTTTCGGATTGTTGAAAACCGACCTGGAAACAGTGGGAGTGGTGGAAATATTTCAGCGCAGCGACGCCGCGGCAAGCGCGCAAAAAGGTTATCTGCGATTTCTCGGGCAGATGTGTGAGTTGGCCGCCGATTTCCTCAAGAGCCATCAACTGCGGCACTTTTCCGATCGGCAATCGCTTTGGACCCAATTGGAAGATTTCACCCGCATGGTCTACGCTTCGCTCGATCCGCGCGAAACGGCCTACACCATCGCCAACGAAGGCCGGCGCTTGATCGAATGCGACCGCTTAAGCGTGGCCATCCGCAAGGGAAAACGGTGCAAGATCGAGGCCATCAGCGGCCAGGACGTTTTCGATAAACGCTCGAACGTGGTGCGATTGTTGGGCCGCCTGGCCACCGCGGTCACGGCCAGCGGCGACGCGGTGTGGTACACGGGCGACACCCAGGATTTGGCGCCCCAGGTGGAAAAAGCCGTGGAAGAGTACGTCGACGAAGCCCATTCCAAAACCGTGGCCATTTTGCCGCTGAAACGTCCGGGCCCGCCCGAGGAGGAAGACCCGGCCAAGCGCACCAAACCGGCCGAGCCCATCGGAGCGTTGATAGTCGAACAGATCGAAGACAGCCGCGTACCGGCCAGCATGATTCAGCGGGTCGAGGTGGTAAGCCGGCACAGTTCCACGGCCTTGGCCAATGCCATGGAGCACCAGAACCTGTTTCTCATGCCCCTTTGGCGGACCTTGGGCAAAACCCGCTGGGTGCTGCAAGCCAGAACCCTGCCGAAAACGCTTTCCATTAGCGCCGCGGTGCTGGCAGTGATATTGTTTCTCGCCCTTTGGCCGGCAAAGTTCGAGATGGAATCAAAAGGCACGCTCGAACCCGTCGATAGGCGCGACGTCTTTGTCAACACCGAGAACAGCGTGGTAGATGACCTGAAGGTCGACCACGGCGATCAGGTCCAGGCCGATCAATTGCTGGCGCAACTTCGCAGCACGAAATTGGAAAACGAAACCGCCATCGTGCAAGGCGAACTCGCCAGCACTAAAAAAGCGATAGCCTCCAGACAACGGGATCTGCAAGAAGAGGGCAAACTTTCCCCCGAAGTACGCAGCCGCTTGCGGGGCGAAAAAGCCGAACTCGAAGCAAAACGCGAAAGCCTGGAAATACAATTGGACCTCTGCAAATTAAATGAAAAGGAATTATCCATAAAGAGTCCGCTCAGCGGTCAGGTGGTTACTTGGGATCTTCGCAACCGCCTTCCCCCTGGCCGGCCCGTGCAGCGCGGGCAGGTCTTGATGCGGGTCGCCGATCCCAGCGGACCTTGGCAGTTGGAACTGCACATGCCCGAAAATCGCATGGGCCACGTCGCCGAACAGCAAAAAGAACTCTACGCCAAGGCGCGGGACAAATTGCGAAATCTTCTCAAGGAACAATTGCTCGCCAAACTGCCTAAAACGCCCTCCGAACAAAACAATAACACGGCGCCTAATACGCCAGCCGAAGAAAACAATAAAACGTCAGAAAAAGAACAATCCCCGGCAATTCCTCCCCAAGCAGCCGGTGAACAAACGGATAAACCGGCTGAAAGCCAACAATCTCCGCCGAAAACTCCGGAAAACGCCGCGGATAAACCCACTGAAAGCGGGCAGCCGATCCTGCAATCTCCGCAGGCCGCCGGCGAGACAAGCGATAAACCGCTCGAAACCCAGCAGCCTGCCGGGAAAACTCCGCAAAGCCCCGAAGAGGAAATCAATAGAACGGTCGAAGAGGAGTTGGCCAAAATCCCCAACGCAGAGCTTTACGCCAAACAAATCTCGGTATTGAACGAGATATTGCACGACCGTCTGGAGGAGATCGTCAAGAGCTTGCCCGACGGGGAATCGAAAGACAAGCTTGCCGAGATTCTCAAGGAAGAATCCTACGATAAGGCGAGAGAGAAAATAAAGGCTTTCGCGGCCGAGGCCGCCGACGCGGAGTTGTCCGCCCGCTTGGCCGCTTTGGCCGCCCGGGAACCGGAAGACGACCGCTTGCGGGTTTCGTATATTCTGGCCACAGAGCCGGGCACATACCGAACCGGGACGGTCGCGGAAATCGAGACCAGCGCGGAGGTCCGCGGCGACGAAGGCGTTACGGTGCTCATAAAAGTGGCCATCAGTAAAGAAGATTATAAAGTCATGGTTGATGATAAGGCCACATATCCCAACTTGCGTCCGGGCGCCACGGTAACCGCCAAAGTCTATTGCGGCCGCCGCTCGCTGGGATACGTGCTCTTGGACGATCTGATCTCGTTTATCCAGACGCGGATCATATTCAGGTATTTTTGACAAGAAAGTTATTACTATGTCCATTTCGGTGATTATTATTTGCTTGTTAAGTGCCGTAAGCGCGCAGCCCGGCGGCGGTTTGCCGAGTTCGGTGACGATTAAAGATTGCCAGGTGGATTTGGATGAAAAGGCGGAAGTGCCGGCCCAGGAGCCGGGCGTGCTGCTGAAATTGCCCGTCAAAGAAGGCCAATACGTGAAAGCCGGCGAATTGCTGGCGACAATCGACGATCTTCTGGCCTTAAGAGATCAAGACGTGGCGAATTACAAGCTCGGCGTCGCCAAAGAACAGGCCAAAAGCGATATCAACGTGCGATACGCCAACGCGGCCGCGAAAGTGGCCGAAGCCGTGTATCTTGGCGACGTGGATTCAAACAACAAAGTGCAGGGTTCGGTGGCGCGGGCGGTGGTGCAACAGCATATGCTCGAACACAGGGCGGCCGTGCTGTCCATCGAAAAATCGGAAATGGAACTCCGCATCGCCGGTTTGCAGTCTAAAGTAAGCGAGGCCGAACTCGCACAAGCCACCGAAAAAGTCGAACGCCGCCGCATCAAATCGCCACTGGCCGGACAAGTTCAAAAAATATATCGGCACGTGGGCGAGTGGGTGCAGGCCGGCGAACCCGTTGTGCACGTGGTGCAAGTCGGCAGTTTGCGGGTCCAGGGAACTCTGAACATTTCCGAATACGCGCCCGAGGAAGTCATGGGCCGGCCCGTCACGGTCAAGGTCGTGTTCGCCCGGGGACGCAGCGAAACCTTCAACGGCAATGTCATTTTCGTCGATCCCATGGTCGAACTCGGCGGCAATTATCTGGTCCGCGCATTGATCAAGAATCGCGAAGAAAACGGCCAGTGGCTGCTCCGCCCCGGCATGGAGGCCGAAATGACTATTCAACTAAAGTGATGAGCATTTAAACTGGATCATTGCAAATTGTAAATTGCAAATTGCAAATTTAAAATTGAACAAGTCTTTTCATCTAGTCCAAACATAATTTATTATCTTGTTCAATTTGCAATTTTAAATTTGCAATTGTCAATTTGCAATATAATAGATTGAGTTCAAAAAGAAATTAAATTTTAAGCCAAGATCCCGCCGCCAATCCCGTGGTAACCCTTCACGACAGTTTGTTATCGAGTTCCGCCCGGGCACTTACGATCCGCAAGCGGCCGGACCTGGTTGCGCGCCGGCAGCATTATCTGGGACGAACCTATTGGGTGGTGAAAGATCCCGTGGGCTTGCAGTACTTCCGCTTTCAGGAAGAAGAATTCGCCATCCTGCAAATGCTCGACGGCGCGATCAGCATGGACGAAATCAAGGAACGGTTCGAAGATGATTTCCCTCCCCAAAAAATCACTCTCGACGAGTTGCAGCAATTTCTGGGCATGCTTCACCGCAGCGGATTGGTGGTGGCCGATGTAACCGGCCAGGGCCGGCAACTCCGGCTCCGACGCGACAAGCGCAAGCGCCAGGAGTGGCTGCAAACCTTGGGCAACATCCTCTGCATCCGCTTCAAGGGCTTCGATCCCGAGCGGCTTTTGAATTTCCTCTATCCCTACTTTCGCTGGTTTTTTTCAGTGCCCGCCGCGGCGCTCTGCCTGCTTTTGGCCCTATCGGCGCTGTTGTTGGTCACGGCAGAGTTCGACGTATTCCACAAAAAACTGCCCGAGTTCCACCAGTTTTTCAACATGCACAACGCCTTCCTCTTGGCCCTGACCTTGGGCGTGACAAAGGTCTTTCACGAGTTCGGCCACGGCCTGGCCTGCAAGCACTTTGGCGGCGAATGTCACGAAATAGGCATCATGATCCTCGTGCTCACGCCTTGCTTGTATTGCAACGTTTCCGACTCCTGGATGCTGCCCAACAAGTGGCACCGCGCCATGATCGGAGCGGCCGGCATCTACGTGGAACTGATGATCGCCTCGATCTGCACTTTTTTATGGTGGTTTTCGGTGCCGGGCCTGTTAAACAGCCTGTGCCTGAACGCCATGTTCATATGCTCTGTAAGCACGGTGCTTTTCAACGGCAATCCGCTGTTGCGTTACGACGGCTACTACATCCTTTCCGACTTGACCGAAATTCCCAACCTCCGCCAGAAAGCGACCACCATTCTCAGCCGGAAATTGGG
>JBEKSO010000212.1:0-7284 GCA_049516935.1 Thermoguttaceae bacterium | reverse complement strand
AAGTTCATAACACTATAAGGCGGTTTCCAAATAGTTATTACTGGAAAAACACAATGACTTTCCTTAGCCCGAGATTGCCGCGGCTTCGGCGGGTATTTTGGCTTCCGCGCGGCTGGTGTCCAAAGACAGTTGCATGGTCACGCTCCAGCGGCCGTCTTTGTCGGCCTCGACGATCCAATGGGGCAGGACAGCGACCGACTGATGAACCAACTCGAATCCGCCTTCCGATTGGCTCACGGTCTCGATCGCGAAGGTCCAGAATCGGGTTTTTCGCGACATCTTCAACCCCACGTCGATCCCTTGCCACTCGTCGGTCAGGCTCAGGCCGAATACGTCGGCCAGATCGAGATGCGCGCCGAGTTGTCCCAGGCGTTTGCCGCCGGCATCGGAGAAGTAACGATCGTCCGCTCCGGCGGGCAGGCCGGCGAAATTCAGTTCCACCGCGAAATGCAGGGGCTGATTGTGCGGCAGGTTCTCCAAAAGATACGCCACTTGCAGCGTGGAACTGTCGGCATCTAGGGTCAGACCTTTGGTAATTCGCACCGGCGCGCCGCCGACCAGCCCGTCACGGCTGAGCTGCACTTGGATTCGGTCGGGATTGCGGCGGATGCGGGCATCATACGCGCTGTTCATGAAGTCGCCCCGCTGCGGGGCCTGGCCCGATAGCACCGCTTCCAGCGAAGCGTCGTTGTCGTAAAACAAATCGACCAGGCTCTTACGCAGATGGTCGTCGTATTGGAGCCGTTTGTCCAGATCGGGCTGCTTGAATACCACGCGGTCGTGAATGCTGGCCACCTGATCGGAGTTTGCGCCGGCCCCGGCAAGCACCTTGCGGTGATACGCCTCGGGCCGCCGGGCGAGCGTGGCCAGTAAATTGAGCTTGATCTTGCGGACGTCGAGTTCCACCAGGTGGCCGCCGACGCTGGGAGCGACCATCGCCGCGAGCTTGTCGTTGGCCAGGCGGACTTCCTGTCGGGCGTCGAAATTGAAATCGTCGGCCGCGGCCTCGATCCACGTTTCCCCGCGCCCGGCCGCCTTTTCCAAGAGGTTATCGGCAGAAATCAGGTGATTGTAGACCGCGTTGCGCAAGTGCGGCAGGTACAGACCGCCGAAGGCCCCGTGCCAGTAAGCGCAATTGCACTGCGCGCGGTAGAGTTCGATGCGGGCCCGCTCGATCGTCTCGCCGCCAAGACCCAGGTCGATCATCTCTTGCAGCCGGCGGCTGACGATCATCATGCGGCAGTACATTTCGTCGGCCTCGGGATATTTCACTTTGAAGTTCCGCCAGAAACCGCCCCGCATGAAGCGCCGCAAAAACGGCCAATCCGGATGATCGCGCATTTCGTGGGCGACCCGCTCGTATTCAGCCGACTGATCGGCGGGCAGGGCCCATTCGGTCATCTCGCGATAACTGCAATCGGGCAGATAGATTTTTCCCGCCGGGGGGACGCTGTCGAAGGCCTCGGCCAGCGTGGTAACCTGGATCCAATCCTGGTTCCGCGCTAAAGTGTCGAAAAAGCGGACCAGCCAGCCCTCGTCGTAAACATGTTTTTTCGTTTCCGGCCAGGTGCCGAATTTTTCGCCGTCGTCGCCGAAAACGGCAATGGCGTTGGGATGCGCTTCGGCCATTTTGGCCAGGTATTCGACGGTCTGTTCCGGGTCGGCAAAGGGGATCAAGTATCGCAAACGTTCGCTGCCGGGAAACACCGACAACGACCGGCCTTCATCCTCGGTAATAAGGTGCCCGTAGAGCTGCGAATCGTTAAGGCCCGCGGCCTTGAAGTGAAAATCGTCGAGAACGGTATATTCGATGCCGGCGTCGACCAGATCGCCGGTCAGCGATTGCTCCCACACGCGTTCGGGAATCCACATGCCGCGGACCGTGGCCCCCAGGCGGTTTTGCAGCCAGCGGGTATAGCTGCGAATTTGCCCGATGCGATCCCGCCCGGGAATCATGGCCAAAATCGGCTCGAAAAACGCCCCGCCGATGATTTCGATTTGCTCGCGATCGACCAACTCGGCCAGCCGATCGATATAAGCGGGCTGATTGGCCGCCAGCCACTCGATCAGCGATCCGCTGATGTGCAGCGACATCTTCAGCGATTCATAGCGGCTAAAGACCTCGATGAATGGATTGTAACTATCTTCAAACGCCTGCTGGAAGATATGGTCGAAGTTGCCGACGGGTTGATGGTTGTGCAGGGCTAGAATAAATCGGATACGAGGAGGCATGATGTGTCAATCAACAAATTTGTATTATGGGGCAGAAACAATTTCTTAATCGGCAACTGCACCCCGGTTTGTCCAGTTTACCTGGCCGGAAAATCTTGCGCTTCCAGCACGTCAATTTCGACTTCTCGGAGGAATGCCGCCGCTTGTTCGGGCGGGACGGGATTGATGTAAAAACCCGTACCCCACTCAAACCCGGCTGTTTTCATTAAACTCGGCATAATCTCTATATGCCAGTGATAATGGTTTAACTCCTGCGTGTCAAAGGGTGCAGTATGTATTATGTAATTATATGCGGGCTGGTCAAGCGCCGCTTCGACTTTTGCGATCACCTGGCGCATCACGCCCGAAAGCTCGTCAACTTCGTTTTTCTGAATATTTTCGTAATGGCTGGAGTGATTCTTAGGCAGGATCCAGGTCTCGAAAGGAAACCGGCTGGCAAACGGGCAAAACGCTATAAAACCCGGCGTATCCAGCACAATCCGTTTTTCGGTGACCAGCTCCTGTTGAATCATGTCGCAGTACACGCAGCGACCGCGATAATTATAAAACTCCAGCGAACCGGTCATCTCTTCCCAAACGTTGATGGGCACGATCGGCGTGACGATCAGTTGGCTATGGGTATGTTCCAGCGAGGCCCCGGCAGCCGCGCCTACGTTCTTGAATATCATGCCGTACACCAGCCGCTGATCTTTCTTCAGATCGACCAGCCGGTCGCGATATACCCAAAACACTTCGCGGATCTGTTCTTCCGATAGTTCCGAGGTGCTTATCAAATGTCTGGGCGATTCGATTATGACTTCGTGCGCCCCCACGCCGTTGATCATGTCGTAAATGCCCTCGCCGCGCTTGTTTAATTGCCCTTCGATTTCCAGGGCGGGAAATTTATTGGGAATCACGCGCACGCGCCAGCCTTCGGCATTGCGCTGCGTGCCCGGCCGGCGATATGCGATTATCTCGCCGGGCGTCTTGTCTTCGTTGCCTTCGCAGAACGGACAAAAGCGGCCCCGCTGACGCTGCGGCGTGGTGTCGAAATCGTGAGGGCGCCGCGCGCGGCTGGTGGCTATTATCACCCACCGGCCGACAATCGGGTCTTTTCGCAGGTCTGGCATGTCAGGGCTACCGGCTAAGGGTTAATGAATGGTTCGTTCTTTTCTTGTAAAGCCGCGACCAGCGGTCGCGTAACTATGATAATTGAGACAAATACATTGTTTTGCGCGACCAATGGTCGCGGCTTTACATATATTTTTTTACGCTTGCCACATGATTAATTCGTAATCCGGCGAGGGAACCATGGTTTCGATCGCGCCTTCCTGCGGAATGCGCTCGACGGGCTGCGAGCCTTGGAGCAATTCCACGAAAAACTGGATGCAATCGTCGGTTTTCAGGGCCAGGCCGCGAAAAGGAATCGCCAGTTCCAAGAGCTGATCGGCCGCCGCTTCCAGGCCCGCCGCCATCACCGGAGCATCGTTTAGCGTCAACTCGACAATGGGTTTCTTTTGCGACGGATTTTTTACCGTCAAGACAAAACCGTTAGGGCTCAGAAACCGCACTCGCAAGGCGTCGATCTTGGTCAACTGTTCGCGGAATGGACCGCCCCGGGAATCGAACCGAAGCAGCAACCGCTCCAGGTCGAATCCGAAGTACAAATCTGAAATCAATCCCAGGGTGACCATGTTCATCGCGCCCCGCGATCCGCCACAAACATAATGCCCGGCGTTGATCCATTCGAAATACGTTCGCCGGCCGTCAATTTTCACTCGCAACAGACCCGTGGGATCGGAATATATCCGCCGGTGGAATTGTCCTTGGTTGATGGGTTTGGCCAGTTCGGAGGGCGGGGCTTCGTCGAGCACAAGGTACACGTTCTGCATGTGTTTGCGGAACAACCGGTCAAACAACCCCTCTTGCGCCGAAGTATGAGCGTCGCCGAACCACCAAAACCAATCACTGCCCTCGGCGATATGGAGTTCTTCCCACGCCCGGGCGATTTTTTCAGCGGGCTTGCTTTTTTTCGCGGTCACTTCCGCCAGATGCCGCCGGGTTTCAAACAGCAAATCCCAGGCGTTGTTGCACTCGGGATGCCCGATCCAGATGCCGAAGTTGTGCTGGATCCAACTGCCCGGATACAAATTGCCGAGTTTATCGCCGGCCGGATAGCGGGCAAGATAATCGCCCACGCGAACCGGCTTGATCCGCGGATGCTGCACCACGCGACGATACAATCCCCGCAGAAATTCCAGACCGGAATTGGGATAATATTCCCAGCAATTCTCGCCGTCGAGAATAATATTCACCATCGAGGGCCGATGCCCGGCGTTTCTGCTCGTGGCGTTGCCGATAGCCTCGATCTTGCCGATAAAATCATTTACGGCCTGCTCCGGCGCGTAGCTCTGGTACTGAAACCCTATCTGATCGCTCATGGCGTGATCGCGGAACACGATTTGCAGCGCCTTGCCCTGCTCTTCCACCCGCCAGGGCCGATAAAGCATTTCCGGATTGCGCAGATATCCGTTGTTGTCGCGCGAGACCCAACCGTCGGTAGCCGATGCAAGGATCTCTTCGTCGGTGGCGATCCATTGCATGGCGGCGTCGGCTATGGCCGGAATCATCGCCTGGCATACCGCTCCCTCCGATGGCCATAAGCCCAGGGGTTTTCGGCCGAATAGTTTTTCGTGCAACTCGACCGCGCGGCGGATCTGTTCTTTTCCGTCTTCGGCGTAACCGTCCAGGTATTTGGGCAGGGCGACGCCGGGCATCGCCCGCCGGGCCAGCCGCTTGTCCCACAACAACGGTAAAATCGGATGATAAAACGGCGAAGTCGTCAATTCCACCTGGCCGCGGTCCTGCAATTCGCGGTGCAAGGGAATCACCTGCTTAAGCAGGTCCATCTGCTTTTCCAATAGCCAGGCCTTTTCCTGTTCCGTCCACTGCCGGCCTTTCCTGCGGAATTCGGCCAATTCGGCGTCCAATTCAAAGGCCAGCGGGTGGATCCAGACCAGGTTCGACCAGCATTGCAGGTCAATTATGTCTTTTTTGTTGAAACGTTTCCGGGCGTGATCTGCCGAGTCGACCGAAAGGCCGCGTTTCTTATATAAATCGAAATACCGCTGGTAAGGGCGAATCATCTGGTCCGGATGGACCATGAAGAAATTGTCCATCAGATAGTTCGTATCGGCCTCGCTCAGCCCATCCGCCGGCAGGCGCGAAATCCGCAAATGCTCGTCCTGGCGGCCGCCGTCGGTATAGGCCAAAATCTGCGCAAGCAAACTAGGCACCAGATTGATCGTGGCATGTAGTTCGGGCGTTTCGCCCAATAGCATGGCCATGCCCCAATAGTCCTTGGTGCCGTGCAAGCGAACCCAGGGCATAGGATTCTCGCCGGCCACGTCGTCGGGATAATACGGCTGATGCTGATGCCAAAAAAAAGCCAACGCGACTTCGTGCATGGCAGTCCTTTTGATGTTCCCTTGTTCCCACTCCTAGGCGCAAATAATTATATACATGGCGGGAACACCGCTGTTTAATGCTCGGCGTTGATCGCGCTGCCCTGCCGAAACCGGGCGACGGTCGTCTTGTACAGTTCAACGTATTGTTTCGCGCTGCGGTTCCACGACCAATCTTGTTTCATGCCCGTGGCGATCAAGCGGTTCCAAACCTCGGGCTTGCGATATACGTCGCAGGCTTGGCGCAGGGTTTCGCTAAAGGCCAGCGAACTGTATTCCTGGAAGCTGAAACCGTTGGCCTGCCCCGAGGAGGCTGTTTGCTCGTCGTAGCCCACTATCGTGTCGGCCAGCCCGCCCGTGGCCCTTACCACCGGCACTGTGCCGTATCGCAGACTGTAAAGCTGATTCAGCCCGCAAGGCTCGAAGTGGCTGGGCATAAGGAACATGTCGGCCCCGGCCTCGATGCGATGGGCAAGCGGATTGGAAAATTCCAGTCGCACGGCCGCCTTTTGCGGAAACCGCTGCGATAAATTCTCCAAAAGCTTGTGATATTTGGGCTGGCCCATGCCTAATATCACCCATTGCACGTCGGCAGTCTGCACCCAGCGCTGCATTACGTCGGCGATCAGGTCCAGACCCTTTTGATCGGTGAGCCGGCCCACCAGGCCGACCAAGGGCACTTCCGGCTCCAGGGGCAGACCCAATTCTTTTTGCAAGGCCGCCTTGCACAACGGCTTGCCCCGGGTGAATGAGTTCACGTCGTAATTCGCCGCCAAAAGCTTGTCCGTGGCCGGATTCCACTCCTTCGGATCGATGCCGTTGAGAATGCCCGAAAGCACGTCGCGCCGATATTGCAGCACGCCTTCCAAACCGCATCCCAGCGGATTGCTCTGGATCTCCAAGGCATAACGCGGACTGACGGTGCTGATCGAGTCGGCGAACACCATGCCCGTCTTCAAAATGTTCAATTTCCCATGGAATTCCATCTGGTGCCAATTGAAATACTTCCAATCCAGCCCGGTCAACAACATGTCCCAATGCCAAAACTGGCCCTGGTACGAGATGTTGTGCACCGTAAACAAACTGGCGATCTGCTGGTAGCGCGGCAGGTTGTGATATTCGATCTTCAAATAGGCGGGGATGAATCCGGTTTGCCAGTCGTTGGCATGGATCACGTCGACGTTCAAATCCAGTAATCGCACCGCCTCCAACACCGCCCGGCTGAAGAACACAAACCGCTCGCAGTTGTCATTGTAGTCCTTGCCGTCGACGCTGTAGAGCTGATCGCGGTCGTAATATTGATCCTGCCGCACCAGATACACGGGCACGTCCGTGCCCGGCAATGTGCTCCGCAACAAATGGCCGGCAACTGTTTTGCTGCCGATGGGAACTACGAAATCGATCCCCAGCGACTCGATGGGCTGCTTGCAATATCGCGTTTGGCGATACGCCGGAAGTATAACCGCCGGCCGATGACCGAGCTTGGCCAACTCTATCGGTAGCGCTCCACAGACGTCGGCCAATCCGCCCGTCTTGGCAAACGGTACTGCTTCGCTAGTCGCCAGCAAGATATTCACGAGTATGCTCTCCGACGCTTCTATGTTGGGGC
>JBEKSO010000211.1:0-7302 GCA_049516935.1 Thermoguttaceae bacterium | reverse complement strand
CGGCCCGTGGTGATCCTTACCCGGGATGCGATCCTGGAGTATCTTGGCGATGTGACGGTAGCTCCAGTCACTAGCACGATTCGCGATATTCCTTCCGAGGTTCGGCTATATAAAGAAGATGGAATGCCCCAAGACTGTGCGATCAACTGCGACCATCTTCAGACCGTATCGAAGAACCGGCTGGGTGCCCTGATTACAACATTGTCCTCGACCAAAATGCGCGAGGTATCCGGCGCAATCGCTTTCGCGTTGGGGCTGGGAAGATGAGAGCATAAGGGGGGACAATCGGTTTGCGGAGAAACGGCCCTCCATAGCTTCACATCTGTTCGCCCAGCACGTCGTTTAGCACGTCTTCGCTGACGTAAATCGGTAATGGCGGATTGCAGGTGACGGCCACGGCAATTGCGTCGGAGGGGCGGGCGTCGATCTCGATCAGTTCGCCGTCGTGACGCACGCGGAGCCGGGCGTAATAGGTGTGGTCTTTCAGTTCGTTTATCACCACGTCTTGAAATTCGCCGCCCAGATGATCGACGATGCTCACGATCAGGTCGTGGGTAAGCGGGCGGGGCGCGGAATAGCCTTTTACGCGCCGGTCGATGCTGGTGGCCTCGAAAATGCCGATTAAAATGGGGAAAGTCCGGTCGCCTTCGACCTCTTTCAAGTAAATCACCTGCTGGTCGTTGACCTCGCTGATGATGATCCGCGATAATTCCATGGGAACAGGCATGGCAGAGTCCTCGCACCCGGTTCAAAATTCAATTTATGAGAGTGGCATAATGTCAAGGGAAACCCAATTGCCGCCGAATCGCTCATTATCTGCATTATAAACCCGCGGCCGACCGCTAGGCTAGTGGGGCGGGGATTTATAGACGGCACACGGAGTGTGCCTGCTACAAAGCCAGACGGCACACGGAGTGTGCCTGCTACAAAGCCAGACGGCACACGGAGTGTGCCTGCTACCTTCGGTTTCGCCAGGTTTTCCAGGAAGTTTTGACTATTCCCGGCACGGCGTGGAACAATAAAGAATACCAACTGCGATAAGGCATTTTATAATGCGGCACGGGCTCCATTTGGATCGCCTTCTTGATTTCGCAGCTTAGCAAGCACAGCCCGCAACCAATGCAGCGCTCGACTCGATGGCTGTGCATTTTGGCCTGCATGTCGACGGTAATCGCCCCCATGGGGCAGGCCTTGGCGCATTTGCCGCAAAACGAGCATTTTTCAAGATCGAATTGGGGCAGAAAATGAGGCGGGGCGATGAATCCGGGCGTGTTAAACTCGTTTATCGCCCGCATGCCATGACAGCAGCAACCGCAGCAGGAACAGGAACTCTGCCCTTTGGACGAGGCCACGTTCATCATCCAATTGACCATGCCATGCGATTCGGCCTCGCGCTTGATCTCCAAGGCCGATTTTTTCGAGAGGCTTTTGAGGAATCCGCGTTCGATGCCCTTTTCGGCCCATTGGCCCATAACCAGGCAATTGCCTATCGGCTTTCCGCAGCCATGACCCAGGGACTCCATGGCCATGCGGCACTGGCAATTGCCCACCCCAAAGGCATCGAATTGGTCCAGCACGATTTCCAAGCGGTCCGAAGGCAGTGCCATGGGATGGGCATCGATGGCCTTTCCCACGGGCAGGTAGCGGACCGAGGGCGGTATGGCATGGGCATATTCCAGTGTATAACCGGTTTCGTAAAGGGCCTCGAACAACTCGATAAAGCGACGGTACCAATCGGTCAGCGTATCCATGCTGCAGGAAATCAACACCATCTCGAAGATGCCGCCGGTGATGGGCACCAGGGCATATTTTCGCCGGTTATCCGGCCCGGAACAAGCGATGGCCCGTATTTCAAAGGCCAAACGATGCAGGATTGGCTCGATTTCCTGGATCGGTCTGTGCTCGGCCCTGGCCAGATGGGCCGCGGTTTTGCCGATAAACGGGGCCATGTGCCGAACCACGCCCGCCTCTTCCTCGGTGAAAAGATGTTGCACAAAGGCCATCAGTTCGTCGCAAATCGGCGGCCCCATTAAAAACGGACTGGAAAGCTTTTGCGCAACCTGTAAATACACTCGGGGTACATGCGGATAATCGCCAATTTTTCTGGGCTTGATGTTCCTAAGCCGAGGCACGGTGGGTTCAATAAGTGATTTATTTACTTGAATTACGTGCCGTGCCTGTCCGGTTGTAGGCATGTGAGTCTCCTTTGTTGCACTGCTCTGTTACACTATTCCGCTGCACTATAATATGGGTAAATATAGCAAAAATAATCAAATTCAGAAACGACATTTCATGTTTGAATTTGGTTAGGAACCACAATCATGTCAAATCGGATAATGCTTATTGCCCCGTATTGGATCGAGGAATTGGGCGCTTGGGTATTCGACGATCCGCAGGTGGGGTTGCGACAAGAGCCGTTCGTCAGCGGAATGCCGGAGATGATCGATCATTTGGTTCGTGATATTCCCGATGCCCGGCGTGGATTTCGCCTGTTATTTTCCGCCGAGCCCTTTCCCGGCTGGCAAAAGCGATTGGCCCGAAAGCGGGAAGAATATGGCGGCTACTGGTATGCATCGGACGATCCACCCATGGAAGGCTGGCTGTGTCCGGCTTTGTTTAATTATTTTACGTCTGCCCCGCCCGAGTTGTACGTCAAAGCCGAGGCCATCAATACAGCTTGAGAAATCGCAATAAAACCTCTATTTAGCCCGCAGTGAATAGAAGGCACGTTCTCGTTCCCAGGCGGAGCCTGGGAACAAGGGTTGATCGGTTTAAAAAAAATCGGCCGGGCATATTGCCAATCACCACTTGCTCAGGTATGTTACCGCAATATGACTCGATAAGCCAATTCTGGTGTTTTGGGGAAGGTTCGCGGTAAAGGATCTGTGACCATGAATAAAGCCCGATCTGCCGGTTTTACTTTGATCGAGGTCCTTGTGGTGATTTCCATCATCGGGATTCTAATAGGGCTGACACTGCCCGCTGTTAACGCGGCACGGGAAGCGGGACGACGCACTCAATGCTCCAGTAATGTTAAACAGATCGGTTTGGCTCTATACCAATATCTCGACGAGCACCAACATTTTCCACCGGGCACGACTCTGGCGCCGTATTTTCCTAAATTTGCCGGCTACTGTGATCCCTGGGAGGAAGCCGCCGGCACGAGTTCGGGAAATCATGGTTATAGTTGGATGATCTTCATCCTTCCGTTCATCGAGGAAAATCACATATATAAGAGCTGGAATTTTTCTAAAAGCGTAATCGGCAATAGCGATCTTGCCCAAAGCGATATAAAAATGTTCTACTGCCCGACTCGCCGCGCCGGCATCCGTCCGAGCGATGATCAAATCATGTTCCAAAATTGGAGATCCGGAGGGACCGATTATGGCGGCTGCCTGGGCCGGAGCAATGGCTGGTGCAATGGTTATTCCACGAAGTTCACTTCTCCCAAAATCAGTCACCAATTCGTTTATGGCACTACAATATATGAAAAAGATGGTACTTATCTTGGCATTTTTGCGCCTGGTATGGCTACGCGGCCATCGGATATCCGTGACGGGATGTCGAATACCATTATGATCGGCGAAATGCAACGCCTACACCCATTGCCCGATGCGACAGGATACGATAAATACAACCGCACCAGCAACGACGGCTGGGCCACTGCCGGCGTGGCCACACTGTTTGACACCATGATAGCTGGGGAAGACAACGATTCAGGTGCGCCCGGCGGATTTAACAACTGGTTTTTCGAGTCGGCCGGCAGCGATCATCCGGGCGGGGCAAATTTCTGTTTTGCCGATGGGGCGATACATTTCATTAGCGAAGACATCGACACGAAACTTTATTCATTGCTGGGCAGCATTAATGACGGAGAAGCCTCCATCCTGCCATAGAAACATAATAAAAGCGGTTTTTTCGCAATTAAAAGCAAATTACCTGCCCTTTTGGGGTAGATGTTGGCCATTTTTAAATATCAATAGGCTCACTTGTCTTGTTAACTTTTTTATGTAAACTAAAGAGTTCATGGAAATCGGCATCGATTGGTGAGTTTATCAATCAATTCTGATTATGAATTAAAGAATGGCATTTAGTAGAGTTTACGCATGGCAAGAAAACTGCAAGTAAATAAAGTCAGTAAGCGGCATACCAAGACCAAGATTCGCGGCAAAAAGAAAGATCCCATCTTTGTCGACGGCCAGCGCCCGCGCCCCATGTACGTCGATTACAAAGACGTGGAATTGCTGAAAAAGCTGACCAACCGGCAGGGAAAGATCATCAGCCGGCGCAAAAGCGGCTGTACGGCCATCAGTCAACACGCGGTGACTAGAGCCATCAAACGTGCACGTTTTATGGCGCTTATTCCATACGTAGGCGAATAAAAAAGCTTACAGTCTAAACATAGGCTAGTCACCCGCACCCTAACCCTCCCCCGACCAACCTTCGGTCGGTGCCCGGAGAGGGGACTGTTTTGGTCACTCACAAAAACATTTAGTAATTCGGCGTCGGCGGGCGGTATAAGCCCGTGTCGATCGAGCGGAACCATCCGATCGTCTTGATCAAGCCTTCACGCAGCGGCACTTTGGGCTCCCAATTCAAACGCTTACGGGCCAAAGCAATATCCGGCTGACGCTGAGTGGGATCGTCGGCCGGCAAAGGCTTGAAAACCAGTTTGGAACGCGAGGCAGTCAATTCCAGCACTATTTCGGCCAATTCCCGAATAGTAAATTCCCCCGGATTTCCCAAATTAACCGGTCCAACAAAGTCGTCCGGGCCGAACATCATCCGGATCAATCCTTCGACCAGATCGTCGCGATAGCAAAACGACCGTGTTTGGCTGCCATCGCCATAAATAGTGATATCTTCGCCAGATAGAGCCTGGCGGATGAAATTAGATATCACCCGGCCGTCGTAAGGGTGCATTCTAGGGCCGTAGGTATTGAAAATCCTTGCCAGGCGGATATTTATCGCGTTTCGGCGGTGATAATCCATAAACAGCGTCTCGGCCGCCCGTTTTCCCTCGTCGTAACAAGCCCGGGGGCCAAGCGTGTTGACCGACCCGCGATAAGTCTCCGGCTGCGGGTGGACCTCCGGATCGCCGTAAACTTCGCTGGTCGAGGCCTGCAGGACTTTCGCTCCGCATCGCTTGGCCATCCCCAAGACAATAATTGCCCCCATTACCGAGGTTTTCATGGTTTTAATAGGATTGTGTTGGTAGTGTCCGGGGGCGGCCGGGCAGGCAAGGTTATAAATCTCATCAACTTCCAGATAGATCGGCAAGGTAATGTCGTGCCGAATCAACTCGAAATTGGGTTCCGCCAGCAAGTGAGAGATGTTCGATTTTTGCGAGGTAAAAAAATTATCCAGGCAAATCACATCGTGTTTCTGTTCAATGAGGCGTTCACAAAGATGCGAGCCTAAAAAACCCGCACCGCCGGTTACTAAAATCCGCTTTAACGTCGACACGGTTGGATAATCCTATTTAGAGGGATGGATGAAATTCGTCAGATTGCGAGTATAGTCCGTACATCATATTCCGTACATCAAGGAGGTGAAATATCGGGCTTGTAAGAAATTTTCTGTCAGTTGGTTGGCACGGGCTTCCAGCCCGTGAAGAAACACGGCCAAGATGGCCGTGCCACTTGGGCACTGACACGAAAATCCGTACAGTCCCAAATATCAGGCAAAAGGCAATTTAACTCATTATTTACTGATTAATCTGTTTTTATTAGGTGTGATTTATCCAATTGCCTGCTTATGATATGATAGTTTATTCGAATACGTGGTTTACCACGTTGCAGGCCGTAATGAGGGTATTCGCACATAAATGCTTATGTAGAATGTGGTTTTTACAAATAATGGGTTTAATCGACCCTTTAAGAGTGTTTTTACTTTGCCGGAAGGCATCAGTGGGTATGTCGAATCGTAAGCGCTCCCAATCCTTGGAAACCGAGAGTGCGGCAGGAATAATCGACAGTTCATCTCCCTCGCCTCTCGAGTCTGAAAAAAAATCCGCGCGGATCTCGCCGCGAAGTCGGAAAAAACAGAAGCAGTCCGGCGCGGCGAAGGCTTTGGACAGCACAAAGACTATATCGCAAGAATTTCTAAAACAGGTAGTCCAAGTTATACCCGCACGAGCAGCCGTGATTGATGACCGGGGGAAAATCATCGTGGTCAATCAGGCTTGGATTGATTACTGTGAGGAAAACGGTTTGTCAATCAAGAAATTCGGCGTGGGCATCGATTATCTGCAACTCTGCCGCAAGGCCCAGGGCTTCTGCCGCGAAAATGGGCCGAAGGCAGCCGCAGGCATTGAAAGCGTCATGAAGCGCCGCCAAGATTCGTTTCACCTGCAATACCCTTGTCCATCCTCGAACGGGCAGCGATGGTTCCAAATGCGGGTTTTTCGGTTCCATCACGATGGGAAAAGTAGTGTCCTGATCAATCACGAGAACATAACCGATCCCAAGCAAGCCGGCATAATGCTGGGGCAACTTCGCGACGACCTGGAAGATCGACTGGAACAACGCGCAGCCATTTTAAAGGCCGCCAATTGGGAACTCCAACAGGAAATAGCCAAACTATCGGTCGCCGAGCAGGCCCTCCGAGAAGAGCGTAACCGTTTTCGCACCCTGTCTGAAACAATTCCTTATGGAATTGTGGAATTTGATACTAAAGGTATGATCACCTATGCCAATGTTATGTATCATCATATGCATGGGTATCCAGAAGGAACATTGGCGGGAAAATGCGTGTGGGATGTAATTGAAAAAAATCTTCCCGATGCCAAAGACTGTATCGAGAACTCGTTCCGTGAACAGACTTCTAATAATACTATTTATAATAGTTTTCGCACTAAAGATGGTCGTTGCATCGATCATAAAATCGATTGGAATTACACCCGCGACGCCAAGGGCAAAGTAAATGGACAAGTCGCGATTATATCAGATATAACCCAGCAACGCCGAGCGGAAGAAGAGGCCCGGCAACACCTGAACCAGTTGGCCCACGTGACGCGCGTGTTCACCATGAGCCAAATGGTAAGCGGTCTGGCGCACGAGTTGAACCAGCCACTGGCGGCCATCGCCAATTATGCCCAGGCATGCAGATACCGGATAAGCAAATCAACCGTCAAGGATCAAAAGGCGCTCATGGAGTCGATCGAGCAAATTGCGCTTCAATCGGAGCGGGCAGGACAGATCATCCGCCGCTTAAGAGACTTTGTCCGTCGCGCCGATTCGAGCCGCTCACGAGAAAATATAAACGACCTGGTCGACAACGTCTTGGGCTTCTTGGAAATCG
>JBEKSO010000210.1:0-7326 GCA_049516935.1 Thermoguttaceae bacterium | reverse complement strand
CGTATTTTCTCCCGCCGGACGGAAAAAAACTCATCTGCGTGGCCGACGACCTGGAAAAGCCCAACGGGATCATCGGCACTCCGGACGACAAAACCCTGTACATCTCCGATATCAAGGCCGGCAAGATCTATCAATATGACATACAGCCCGACGGCACGCTCAAGAATAAAAAACTCTTTTGCGAGTTGGGCTCCGACGGCATGACCATCGACGACCGGGGAAACGTCTATCTGTCTGGCCGAGGTTCGGGGCCGAATGGAAAGGGCGTAACCGTGTTCGATAAAACCGGCAAGCAAATCGAGCACATCGACGTGCCCGAACAATGGACCGCGAACGTGTGTTTCGGGGGCAAGGACCGGCAAATGCTGTTTATCACGGCCTCAAAGGGGCTTTACGGCATCCGCATGAACGTAAAAGGCGTGGGCAGCCAGTGAAAGCCCAGTGGCACGGGCATCTTGCCCGTGCTGGAAATAACACGGGCAAGATGCCCGTGGCACCTAAAATATGAATACCTTATTTCGGTGGCATCGGATATTATCAATACGTCAAACCGAATCTATAAGGAAAGAGCGCCTTATCCGGGTCGGGATTTGCGACGCCCAGCGGGATCTGATCCATGCTTTTCGGCCAAGTATACGACAGTTTGCCTGTGGGTTTGTAATCACCGAAAAGCACGTCGGCCACGCCCTGGCCTTCGGTGCCCGGAAGCCAAGCAGCGATAAGCGCATCGGCCTTGTCAAGCACGTCGCCGATGATGACCGGTCTGCCGGAGATAAGGATGACGACCAGCGGAATGCCGGCCTTTTTCATGTTATCTACGGCCTCAATGTCGGCCTTATCCAGCGCGAGATCGGCCCTGTCGCCCATGCCTTCGGCGTAGGGTTTTTCGCCGATCACGACCACTCCCACATCGGCGCCCTCGGCGCCAGAACCGTCCACGGAAAAGGTCATCACGGCGGTTCTGGCCATGGTATTTCGGATGCCTGAAAGAATACTTGTGCCGCCGGGGACGAAATTGCCGTTTCGGCCTTCCCAGGTAATGGTCCAGCCGCCGCACTGACAGCCCAGGTTATCGGCGTTTTTGCCGCCCACGTGAATGTGCGAGGTTTTCGAGAGCGGGAGTATGTTTGCCTTGTTCTTAAGCAGCACCATAGACTCGCGAACGGCCTGGCGGGCCACAAGCCGGTGTTTTTCAGAGCCGAACGACTCAAAGAGCCTCCGGTCGGCGAGAAAAGAGCGGTTCTTGTCCATCAGGCCCATGGCAAATTTGACGCGGAGGATGCGGGTCACCGCGTCGTTGATCCGCGACATCGGCACAGCGCCCTCCTCGACCAATTCCTTGAGGTACTTTGAAAACTCCCTGTAGTTGTCCGGCACCATCCCCATGTCCATGCCGGCGTTGATAGAGATTTTTACGGCCGTTTTGTAGTCAGGATCGACCTGGTTGATGGCCTGCCAATCGGAAATCAAAAAACCTTCAAAGCCCAACTCCTGTTTGAGAATTTCCGTGAGCAGGCGATGGCTGGCCGAGCATTTAACTCCGTTCCAACTGCTGTACGAGGGCATAATTGTGCCGACGCCGGCTTTTATGGCGGCGATATACGGCGGGAGGAACAAGCGGCGCAGGGCCTGTTCGTCAACCTTTGTATTGCCCTGGTCGAGATGGACCCCTGCCCTGCCCCGCGCGACGGCCATCGTGCCGCCGTCGCCGGCATAATGCTTGGCGCACGCCAGAAGAGAAAGCAGATCGTCGCTCAAGCTGGGGCCTTGCAGGCCGCGGACTGCCGCTGCGCCCAGGATAGAAACCAGGTTGGGATCTTCGGAGAAGCCTTCGTAAGTCCGTCCCCAACGCTCGTCGCGAGGAACGGTCACGCAAGGAGCGAAAGTCCACTGTATGCCCGACGCCCGGACTTCCTCGGCCGTGATCCGCCCGATTTTTTCCACCAGTTCCGGATCTCGGGTGCAGCCCAGGCCGATGTTGTGCGGGAATATCACCGCGCCGATGACGTTATTGTGCCCGTGCACGGCGTCGATGCCGTAAAGGATTGGGATTCCCAGCCGGGTTGTAAGGGCCTGTTGTTGGCAGCGGTCGTAGAGGTTGGCCCAGGCCGTTAAGCTGTTGCCCGCCGCGGGATCGGAGTTGCCGCCGCTTAGAACCGAGCCGATATAGTATTT
The DNA here is from genome assembly GCA_049516935.1 of Thermoguttaceae bacterium. Classification (GTDB taxonomy): domain Bacteria; phylum Planctomycetota; class Planctomycetia; order Pirellulales; family Thermoguttaceae; genus JBEKIK01. The sequence goes on along the minus strand of JBEKSO010000210.1, from coordinate 5,151 downwards.
TGCGATGTCAGCCGGCTCTTTCAAACGCTCTTGATCGGCCTGCGTCATTTGGCCGATCTTCTCGTCTAGTGTCATTCGAGAAAGTAACTCTTTGACCTGTGGATCGTAAGACGAAAGAGTCCTTGGCTCCGACTGCCCGGATAATTCGACGACTTGTTGCTCTCCCTGATACGAGACGACTTTGTCCGGATTGCCGGTGATTTCCACACCCGTGCCGTGGTCTTTGCCGACGATGACGATTTGGAAACTGCGTACTTTCAGCATGCCTGGAAACGAGCCTTTTCTGGCGTCGATCGTTAGCCGGCGAGCGGCGTCGTCCCAGTGAAAAGCGATAGTCGAATATACGCCTTTTTCATAATTGTAATTGTCGTTCTCGTCTTCATACAAAGTGAAACTTCCGTTGGCGCCGGGATAGATGCGCAGTTCAAGGGGATCGGCCGGTTTTTCAGCGGCGTATTGAACCATCGGGCCCATGGGGATGATCGAGCCCGAGCGGATCATGAGGGGAATCTTATCGATAGGCGCGTCGGCGGAGATAGTTTGGCCGCCCGGCAAACTCGTACCGGTCCAAAAGTCTATCCACTGCGTTTCGGCGGGCAGATAAACCGGTCTGGTTTTCGGCCTGGGCTCGACGATTTTTTCGCGGGCGAAAATCTCCGGAGTCTTCCAAAACAACTGAGCCCTGAAAGCGCCTAAGGCCGAATTCGAAGTCTCGAAGGCGAAATCATATTCCTTTCCGGCCTGGAGTTCCACGGGAACCGTATAGAATTCCACGGAGAAGTAGTTGCAGGGCAGTTCCTTGCCGTCCAGGAAAACTCGTTTCGGCCCGAAACTTTTCATGTGGAGTCGGTGCATTCCGCTTTGTGTGGGAATCAGCTTGCCTTCCCAGCGGACGGAGAATTTTGGATCTTTAATGTATTCGGGCCAGCCGGTGTACCAGAAAAGATTGATGTCCGGCTCGACTTGTTCGTGACAAAGTGTTTTGAATTCCGCATCGCTGTAATATTTGGCGGTCAGGCCCGGCTTGCCGTCCTTGGTGCGGAAGTGCTCGGGCGTTATAAGGACGCTGTTCTCCGGCGGCCGGTGGAGCATGTAATCCGTTACCGGGCAGACCATCATGGCCGGGCCGAACATGAACTGGTCGTCGATGGAATAAGTTTTTTTGTCGCCTGCAAAATCCATGGGCAGGCCGCGCATGATCGTGTAACCTTCGTCGGTTACCCGCCAGGCGAGCGAATAGATGTAAGGCAGCAGGCGATATCGCAGGTTGTCGAATTTCACGAGCACGTCGCTGAAATCGCCGAATTCCCAAATTTCCCGCGGGGTCTCCGAACCGTGCGCGCGGAAGATGGGACAAAATGCGCCGAGTTGAAACATGCGGGTGTAGAACTCCTGGTAGGCGGGATCCTTGCCGCCGTTGGAGAAAACGCCCTCATAGCTGCCGATGTTGAATGCGCCGATGTCGAACGTCCAGTAGGGAATGCCGGCCATGCAGTGATTCAGCCCGGCGGCGATTTGTTTTTTATAAACGTCCCAGTTTGCGCCGATGTCGCCCGACCAGGTTGTGGCCGCGGCCCGCTGCTGGCCGGCGAATGTCGAGCGGGTGAGAATATAGACCCGCTTTTGCTCGTTTTCCTTTCGCAGATTTTTATACAGGGCGTCGGTCATTGCCAGCGAATAAGGATTGAGATACCTGACCCAGGAACCGAGATAATTCACGCCGATGCGTTTCATCTCGTACTCTTCGGCTTCCTTTGTAAGGGCGTTGACCACGTCCGGCTCGGTCGAGTCGATCCACCAGGCGTCGATGCCCTTGGAGTACAGGCCCGCTTTGAGATATTTCCAATACAGATCGTTGGCTTTTGGGTTATATGCGTCGTAATATTTGAACCCGGCCCAGCCGAAGGGCGGATACAGGAAACCGTTGCGGTCCATTTCCTTGAAGACTTCGGTATTGGGGCCCAAGCCGGGCCAAATCGAAATCATGAGGTGGAAATTCATGTCGTGCAGTATGTCGACCATTTCTTTGGGGTTGGGATACTTGGTTTCGTCAAAGAACATGCCGCCCCAGTTTTTGTTGCCGCCCCAGTAATTCCAGTCCTGGATGATGTTGTCGATGGGGATTTTTCGCTTTCGGTATTCCCTCGCGACATTTAGTAGTTCGTCGCGGGTTTTGTAATGTTCCTTGCTCTGCCAGTAGCCGTAGGCCCATTTGCCGTACATGGGGGCCTGGCCGGTCAGGCTTCGGTATCCGGCGATGATCTGATCCATGTTCGGGCCGTAGATGAAATAGTAATCGATGTTGTCGGCCACCTCGGACCAGAGCGACATTTTTTCAGCGTCGGTAAAAATGGTTTTGGAATAGTTGTCCCACAGTATGCCGTAACCAGCGGTTGAAATCAGGAAGGGCGTGACGGCGTCGGTGTTGGCCTGGACGAGTTTGACGGTATGGCCGCGATAGTTCATGTAACCGTACTGGTGCTGCCCAAGGCCGTAAATGCCTTCGTCCGGGGTGAGTTCGAAATTCTGCTTGACGCTATAGGCTTTTTCTTCATGCTCGATCTTAATCGACGTAATAACAGCCCTGCCCTGCTCTTTTAAAATAATTTTTTCCTTGTCGGCGAGATATTCGATTGCGCCATTGTTTTTGGATAATCGCAAGGTGATTTTTCCAGAACTCAAAAACACGGTTTCGGGCGTGTCCTTAATCTGAATGTTCAGCTTCGGCGCTTGTTTTTCAATCACAAGCAGGCTGTTTTTTTCAGGATTTCCACCTGGGAGCCACTTAACCACGCGAACGATGTTGTCTGAATAAAATTGAACTCTCACGTTCAGGCCGGTGAAATTCAATTGGGCGCTGTTTTGGATTCTTTGTATTTGTGATTGCGGTTGTTCAGCCCGGCAAAATGGGGACAAATAAAACAGGGACAAAATACACAACAACAAGTTCAGGCCGGCAAACCGGTGACAAAACCGTGATCTCCGGACACAAGTGTCCGGGCTAAACGACAGCGATTGCATTGTCAACACCTTAATCAATATGGCGCGACCACTGGTCGCGGCTTTACAATATGCGGGAAAAAACCTTAACCCATGATGACCGTGATAATATGGGTTTTTCCGTCATCGAAAACAGGCAGGATGTTGCCGCAGATCTTTCCATCTGCAAGGATTTCCTTAATGCCTTTCGACACGTGTTTTGGGTTTTTTACGATGATTTTATAAACGGCATTTCTGAATTTTCTTTGCACGGTGAAGCCGTCCCATTTTTTCGGGATGCAGGGATCGATCTTCAGGCCGTCGAATTCGGCGCGGATGCCCAGAATCCATTGCGTGACGGTCCAGTAGGTCCAGGCGGCCGTGCCCGTGAGCCAGGAGTTTTTGGCTTCGCCGTGGGTAGGCGCGTCTTTTCCCGCCACCATTTGCGCAAACACGTAAGGTTCGCAGCGGTGCAATTGGCCGATTTTCTCCCGCGCCGAGGGATTGATGCGGGTGTAGTAATCGAAGGCCCGATCGCCGTTGCCGAGGATCGTCTCGGCGATAATGATCCAGGGATTGTTGTGGCAGAATATGCCCGCGTTTTCCTTGTAGCCCGGCGGGTATGAGGAAATTTCGCCCAAATGCAGGTAATATTTCGAGTAAGCCGGCTGTTGCAGCACGATGCCGTGTTTGGTTGCCAGGTATTTGTTTACCGATTCCAGGGCCTGCTTGGCCTTGCCGTCTTCCAGGCCGACGCCGGCCATGATGCACATGCCCTGCGATTCGATGAAAATCTTGCCCTCGTCGCACTGTTTCGAGCCGACCGGCTTGCCGAAGTCGTCGTAAGCGCGGACGAACCAATTGCCGTCCCAGCCGTGCTCGTAGATGACTTTTTCCATTTTGGCGGCCTCGGCCAGATAGCGTTCGGCTTCGCCGCTCAGGTTGCGCTTCCTGGCGATGACGGCCAACTCCTTGGCGGCCTGCACGAACAGGCCGGCGATGAAAACCGACTCGGCCACTTTACCTTCTTTGTTGGTCGTGGTCTGGAACGATTGACCCGGGGTATCGGAAAAACAGTTCAGGTTCAGGCAGTCGTTCCAGTCGGCCCGGCCGATCAGGGGCAGGCCGTGCGGTCCGATCCGCTCCAGGGTATAGTTTAAGCTGCGGCGAAGGTGCTCATAAAGTGTCTGTTCGGAACCGGGTTCGTTCTCGAATTGCACCTGCTCGTCGAGGATGCCCCAATCGCCCGTTTCTTTGATATAAGCGCCCACGCCCAGGATGAGCCAGTGCGGATCGTCGTTGAAACCGGAGCCGATGTCGTTGTTCCCGCGTTTGGTCAAGGGCTGATATTGATGGTATGCGCCGCCGGAGCTGAGTTGCGTCGCCGCCAGGTCCAAAATCCGCTCCCTGGCGCGGGACGGGACCATGTGCACGAAGCCCAGCAGGTCCTGGTTCGAATCGCGGAAGCCCAGGCCGCGCCCGATGCCCGATTCGTAAAACGAAGCCGAGCGCGACATGTTGAAGGTCGCCATGCACTGGTAGGCGTTCCAGATGTTGACCATGCGGTTGGCATGCAGATCGGGCGATTTCACCTGATAGATATTCAACAGACCGTCCCAATATTCCCGCAGGGCCTGGAAGGCCGCGGCGACGTTTTTGCCGTCGAGGTATTTGGCGATCAGCGGCTTGACGGTTTTTTTGTTGATCGTTTGCGAATCGGGCGGATCGAATTTCTTGTCGACCGGGTTCTCCTGGTAACCCAAAACGAAGATGATCTCCTTGGTTTCGCCCGGCTTAAGGTTCACTTTGACGTGATGCGATCCGTGCGGGGCCCAGCCGTGGGCTATAGAGTTGAACGATCTGCCGCGCTCGACCGCCGCCGGATTGTCCCAACCGCGGTAGGCACCCAGAAACACGTCGCGCTGCGTGTCGAAGCCGGCCAGCTTTGCCGAGCAGGCGAAATATGCGAAGTGGTCGCGGCGTTCGCGATATTCGGTCTTGTGATAAATCACCCCGTCTTTGATCTCGACTTGGCCGATGCTGAAATTGCGCTGGAAATTGGTGGCGTCATCTTGGGCGTCCCAGAGGCAGAACTCGATGCTGGAAAAAATGGAGAGTTTGGCCGGCTTGCGGCGGCGGTTGGTCACCCGAAATCGCCAGATTTCCAGATTC
>JBEKSO010000209.1:0-7364 GCA_049516935.1 Thermoguttaceae bacterium | reverse complement strand
TGCCGGACCAACTCCAACACCGCCAGGAAAATGCCGATCAAAGTCGATTTGTGCATGCCCGCCTGGAACAATTCGCGGAAGGCGATGCGGCCGCATTCCACCAGCCGGGCGTGGATGCGGGCCATGTACACGCGAATCGGGGTCTCGTCGTAAACTATATTCGAAGGCTTGGCGGCCTCCGTCTCCCGCATTATCCGCCCAAACGCGCTTACCAGGTCCCACAATTCCGCCTCTTGGATGGGCTCCTCGCCCAGGTCGCGAATCCGGCCCGGCAAATCGCTGGAAAGCCGCGGATAGTGCTCCTGCCAGACCCGGCTTCGCTCTTCCAAGATGCTGGCCGCGTCGCGGTATTTCTTATATTCCAAGAGCCGGCGGACCAATTCCTGCCGGGGATCGTCGATCTCCTTCTCGATTTCATCGCTCGCCGGCAGCACCTCGTTCGACTTGATTTCGATCAGCGTGCTGGCCAGGGCCAAAAAATCGCCCACCGCGTTTACATCCACCTGCTCCAGCACAGCGATGTATTGCAAATACTGATCGGTGATTTCCGCGATGGGGATGTCGACGATCTCCACCTCGTGCTTTCGCACCAGGTACAAGAGCAGATCCAACGGTCCGCGGAATAGGTTTAAATCCACGCGAAAATCCATGGGCATATTTATTTATCCACGTATTTGTCCATTGGGAAAGGACTCATTTAGCCCCGGGTGAATACACCCGGGGGCGGATTATATTATTTCCGTCCAACACCGCCTCGTATTCACGGCGGACTATTGAGAGTCAGGAAAAAAATGCCGTGGCATAGATCGTAAATCAAGCCAAGCCCATGGGTTGCAACCCATGGGCTTAACGACATTCAATACCTGAGACTCAATACATATGAAATTCAGTCTAACGCCGATCCATATCGGGGGCGAGATGGCCGGAGTATTTCTCTGTAAAACTCTGGAATATTTTGCGCTTTTCCTGTATCTTGTTTCGTCGGCATAAACCTTTTAACTTGAAAAACGTTATATTCAGGAATGCTTTATCTATTTTCCCGGCGATTTCCGAGCAAAATAGAAAACAAACGGTCCAAGAAGAGACATTTCCATCCGATAGGGGGGTAAATAAGTGAATTACGAACAGCTTTGGGCGCCCTGGCGAATGGGTTATATCCTGGGCGAAAAGACCGCCGCCGAACCACTTCCGGCCGAGAAACTGCTGCCCGGGGCCGATGCGGAATGCTTCCTTTGCCAGTGCGCGCCCCAGGGCGACGACCGCCAGCGCTTGGTCGTCTGCCGCGACAAGCTCACTATCGTGGTGATGAATCGATATCCTTACAACAACGGTCATTTACTGATCGCCCCACTAAGGCACGTGGGCCAATTCAACGAAATCGACTATGCCACTCATTTGGAGTTGATGCAAACCCTGGGACGGATGATCGTACTCTGCGAAAAGGTTCTCAAACCGCAGGGATTTAACTTGGGTCTGAATTTAGGTCATGCGGCGGGCGCGGGCGTGCCCGATCATCTGCATTGGCATATCGTACCCCGTTGGATCGGCGACACCCACTTCATGCCCATCCTCGCGGGCGTGCGGGTAATCCCCCAATCGCTGGAAGCGCTGTGGGAATTATTGAGAGAAGAAATTTTGAAATAACTTGCCTAGCTTCCTCGGCATGGAAAGATATGGTGAGATTACAATATTTACGACAATTCAATAATTGTTGTGTGTATAAATATGTGTCCTATTGCGACTTTTCTTCTTCCTTTGGGAAATAAAATCGCCAACAAAAGATATAGTCAACAGCGCTACGTACAAAAGTTATAATGCACAAGGCCCATTTTTTATCAGTGTCCTCAAACCAGGTTGAGAAATAAAAAAAACCAAGCACAATTACAGTTAAGATATTTATGATCCCCCAACGAATTGTACTCGGTTGAATTGCACCATAATGTATGCCATACGTTGCAAAAGCCCACAGAGAATCCACTAGGAGCAATAGCATCAACACTAGAAATGTATACTTTCCACTAGTAACGATTGATGCAATAACGACCAGAAGGCAGGCTTCTATAAAAAAAACGATGAAATCTATGACGAGATACCCTTCCTTATTTATGGGAACCTTACGTTCAACATAGATACGATCCAAGTGTCTATTCATACCATGATAGAATGGTACAATAGTTGCAAAAAATGCAAGTAAAGCAGGTAAGTAATCAAGGATTTTTATCCAAAGAACATATTCTTTGGTATGCTCGTCAAAAAATGGATAAAGGTCCCCCTTCGTATTAAATAGTATCTTCTGGATAGCTATTGTTATTGCTAAGGCAACGACTACAGTATAAAGGCCCTCAAGACTATCGACAGACCGTTTTATTGGGTCTTTAGCCTTCATAACTCATCAATTAAACTGAGGAATCTATGGAAACGGGATTTAGAAGTTCAAATTGATTTTCATAATGGCATTTTTTAGTGAGAAACGGGGATCAGAGCAGCCATTTTTTATCGCTTGCCGTATGCGCGACTTCGATGGCAGGGCGTTTTTCGCCGGGGATAAGCCGGAAAGTGAGCGGGACTTTTAGGCAGGCGAGGATCGTACCTTCGGGCAGTTTCGACTGGGCGGCCAATTGCAGTTGATCGTTCTGCCGTTGATATAGTTCCAGGGTCCATGTATCCCGGTTCACGATCAGAACTTCATGCACGCCGATCTGATTATAAAAGGCGATTTTATCGTGCGCGCGGTCGCCGGGGCTGGTGATCTCGATGAGAAAATCGGCCGCTCCGCGCCAGTGTGTGTCGCAGTTCTCCGCCTGCGTGTCGCGAAGAAAAACCGCCACGTCGGGACAACGATAGTTTTTTGTCCAATCTCCGGTTTGAGCGGCAAGATTCACGCCGGGGAGAACTTCCGCAAGTCTTTTCACCCCTAATAACCCTTTGAGAATCATAAAAAAATCACCGACCAGATTTTGATGTTCAAAATTGGCCAAAGGCGTCATCATATATACTCCCTCCCAGACTTCATCGAATTTATCCGCGCCCCATGCCCGACGCTGTTCGAGTAATTGCTCGGCAAACTGCGGATCGAGAATCATTGTAGCCATGAAAGCAGCCTCCTATTTCAACCGAGGAACATCTATCCTATTATCACATAATATCGGTTGAAAAACAAGGGAACATGGTTAACGGTAATCAGAGGTAAAACTGCTTGATCAGGCAGTGGGAAAAATCGTTGGCGGGACAGTTATATTGCCCCGCCAACTGGTATTGTTCATTCGATTCTTATTCAATCGTCCACAACGTCAGGGAGTCTTTGTCTTTTATGAAGATCCGCTTGCCGGCGATCACGGGGTGGGCATAGACGGGCGTGTCGGAAACTTTATACCGGGCTAACTCTTCATATTCTTTATCGCCGGGTTTGAAGACGATCAATCCGTTTTTTTCGGTCATCGCGATAAGCACCGAGCCCGCGTCGATGATCGATCCGAATTGGGAGAGCTTGTCCTTGCCGATCCATGCCTCCTGGCCGTTTTGGGCATTGAGGCAGAACAAACTGCTGCGTTCGGAAAGGCCGTATAGCAGGCCGTCTTTAAGCACGGGCGTGTTGAATATCGTGGCGATCGGCGAACTCCAAAGTTCATTCACTTTGAAGCCCTCGCCTTGCTTTTCGATCTTCACGGCCTTGGTGCCCCGGGTCGCGCCGGTGTAGATCACGGTTTGGCCGTCGATGATCGGCGTGGGCGCGTTAAAGGACCGTCCTTTAGCCACAAATGGTATTTCCCACAATAGTTTCCCATCGGCCGTTGCCACGCCAACGATTCGCTGTTCCGTGAGGGTGACGATCTGTTTCACGCCGTCAACGGTCATCAACACTGGCGAGGCAAAGCCCGGACAATCGCCCGGGCCCCATTTCCACTTTTCCTTGCCGGTGGCCAGGTCGAGGGCAAGAATAACGCCGGTGTCTTTTTTGCCAAGCTGGGCGATGCACATCCCATCGACAACAATGGGCGACATCGAGGTGTAAAACGGCGATTCGGTAGTTCCGTAATCCTCATTCCGCCAGAGCAGACTGCCTGTGGCGGCGTCGAGACAGGAAAGAACGCAGCCCACGCCCAGGGTAACGACTTTCCCGTCAACGACCGTGGGCGAGCTCCTGGGGCCGGGATGAGCGGAGGGCGGACCGGTAACGGCTATGGCCGCATATTTGTTTTGCCAAAGCTGCTTGCCGTCGGCCGCGCTAAGGCACATGGCGACCTCATCGTCTCCCTGCCGCGTAAAGACGTACAGCCGGTCGCCCACCAAGGCCGGGGTTGCATCGCCCAGGCCCACGTCGGTTTTCCACTTTTGGGCGAGTTCCTTGGGCCAGACGGCCGGGGCGGTAAATCCGCTTAGTTTTCCGTCCCGATTCGTGCCCCGCCACTGGGGCCAATCCTGTGCAAAGGCGCAGACGCCAGAAAACAGAAGCACACAACTTACGATTACGCCGATAGATCGATTTGTGTTTCTCATGGCAGACTCCATCATTTTGGGATAAAATTGATTGCAAATTGTAAATTGCAAATTGCAAATTTCAAATTGAACGACTAAATATTTTGTGTACCGTTCACTTCTTCACTGTCCACTGTCCACCGCCCACTGTCCACTGACCACTCTCCACTATTTCTTCTCCCGCACGTCGTAGCACAGCAGCACGTCCTGGTCGCGGACGTACATCATGCCGTTGGCTATGACCAGGTAGGGCCAACTGTTGAATTTGCCGCGGTCGGGCTGATCGAAGCGGCCTTTGAGTTTAAAACCCTTTGGAGTTGCTTCGACCAGGCTGATCGGGCCGTTCTCGTCGCGGCAATAGAGCATCCCCTCGGCATACAGCACCGAGCACTTGCCCGCTGTTTTATCGGACCATTTGACTTCGCCCGTGTTGAAGTCCAGGCAGGTGAGATCTTTGGGATTATTGCAGCCGTAGAGCATGCCGTCGATCAGCACCATGCCGCCGTGATGGTTTTGCATTTTTTTGGTGAAGAATACCTCATTTACTTCGAAGCGGTCGCCATTGAGTTTTACATCGGCCCGTCCGCCGCCGACGCCATAACCGGTAGAGGCGAAGATCGAGCGGCCCGAGACGACGCACTCGGAGCAGTTGGCCTTATCGCTTGCCGGGGCATCGTAGCGCCAGAGGAGCTTTCCGTCTTTGGCCCGCACCGAAATAACGCCCTTCTGCGTCAGGTTGATGTATTGTTCCACGCCGTCGATTGTGGCCTTAAGGAGCGAGGAATACGCAGCCTTATCGCCCACGGCCGAGCCCCATATTTGTTTGCCATTGGCCTTATCCAATGCCACGACGGTATTTTTTTCTCCGCCGGGAGTGCAGATCACCCAGGGACCGTCGACCAGCGGCGCTTCGGCATAGCCCCACATGGGCAATTTGCCGCCAAAATCCTCAACAAGATCCCTGCGCCAGACAACCCGCCCATTTTTAACGTCCATGCACGCTATATCGCCGCCGATGCCGGTAGTATACAGACGGTCGCCGTCGATGGTGGGCACGGGCCGCGAGCCGGGACGGTTTGCCGGCTCGTTGCGGATCGGGCCGAAATCGGCCTGCCAAATCAACTTGCCTTGTTTTCCAACGTCCAGGGCAGTGACCCACTGTTTGCCGTCTTTGTGCCCCTGGGTGTAAAGAACATTGCCCACGACGGCCACTGTGCTAAAGCCTTCGCCCAATCCGGCGGTCTTCCAAGCCAGGGGCGGACCGCCTTGCGGCCACTGTTTCAGCAAACCGCTTTCACGGCAGATGGCTTCGCGCCGGGGACCCAAGAAGCCAGGCCAATCATCTGCAAATACACTGGCCGCACAAATAAAAAACACAAAACTTGCGATAGCACCGATCAATCGTGTTGCATTTCTCATGGCTGCTTGTATTTAGAATAAGAGCTTCTAACAAAATGAAATTAAAGGCCAAATTGTGTGCCACTGCTTGCTTGCAAGCAGTGAATTTTCGGTACTTCCAACAGCACTGCTTGCAAGCAAGCAGTGGCACACGTCATTTTGTTAGAAGCTCTAAGTTTTTTAAACATGCCCACGAAAGGTCCGCGCTCGCCGACCATGCTTCGCATGGTGCCCGCTCGCGGCTAAACATTCTATATACTGCCCACTGTCCACTGACCACTCTCCGCTATTTCTTCTCCCGCACGTCGTAGCACAGCAGCACGTCCTGGTCGCGGACGTACATCATCCCGTTGGCGATAACCAGGTACGGCCAACTGTTGAGTTTGCTGCGGTCGGGCTGATCGAATCGGCCCTTGAGTTTGAATGCATCGGGCGTGGCTTCGACCAGGCTGATCGGGCCGTTCTCGTCGCGGCAGTAGATCATGCCGTCGGCATACAGCACCGAGCACTTGCCTGAAGATTGGTCGGACCACTTGATCTCGCCGGTTTTATAGTCCATGCAAGAGAGATCTTTGGGATTGCTGCACCCGTAAAGCATGCCGTCGAGGAGGAACATGCCGCCGTGATGGTTTTGCATTTTTTTGGTGAAGAACACTTCATTGGCTTCAAACTGATCGCCGCTGCCTTTTACATCGACCCGCCCTCCGCCAATACCGTAACCGGTGGAAGCAAACACGGAATTCCCGGAGATGATGCACATCGAGATGTTGATGCCTTTTTTTCCCGGTGCGTCATATCGCCAGAGGAGCTTGCCGTCACGCGCCCGGACGGCAATCACTCCTTTGTTCGTAAGAGTAATATATTGTTTTACGCCGTCGATCGTGTCTTTGATCACCGATGCATATCCGGCCGGATCGCCCACGGCCGCGCCCCATACTTTTTCGCCGTTGGTCTTATCGAGTGCCACGATTGTATTTTTTTCTCCGCCTGGAGTGCAGATCACCCAGGGACCGTCGACCAGAGGCGATTCGGCATATCCCCACATCTGCACCTTGCCGCCGAAATCCTTGACAAAATCCTTCTGCCAAATGATCTTGCCGTCTTTTCTGTCCATGCACACTATTTCACCGGCGATGCCCGTCGTATAGAGCCGGTCGCCGTCGATAGTGGGCACGCTGCGAGATCCGGGTTTTCCGGCGCCTTCGTGCCGGACCGGGCCGAAATCCGCCGCCCAAATCAACTTGCCTTTCTTGTTCACATCCAAGGCCATGACCCACTGCTTGCCGTCTTTATGCCCCTGTGTATAAAGCACGTTGCCCACTACAGTCACGGTGCTAAAACCCTCGCCCAGCCCGGTGGTCTTCCAGGCCAGGGGCGGACCGCCTTCCGGCCACTGTTTCAGGAGACCCGTTTCGCGGCAGATGCCGTCGCGCTGCGGTCCGCGAAAAGAGGGCCAATCATCGGCGCGTGCGGGGTGGGCCGGAATGGAA
>JBEKSO010000208.1:0-7394 GCA_049516935.1 Thermoguttaceae bacterium | reverse complement strand
GCAACGTATTCACCGGGCATTACCGCCTGTTGGATGAAAAAGACCGGCGCTATGCCTCGGGAACGTACGACGAATGCCGCGAGGCGTTGGAGGACATCAAGATCAAACAGGGCCTGCCGCCGATGAAAGGCAAGGCGGTGATCGTTTTGCACGGCTTGTTCCGCTCGCACAATTCGATGGATTCGCTGTGCGATTATCTTGCCGAGCAGGGCGGGTACGAAGTATTTAATATGACTTATCCCAGCACCCGCGACGACATCGGCGAGCATGCCCGATCGCTGGGGCATGTTATCGACAACCTTGAGGGGATCGAGGAAGTGAATTTCGTCGGCCATAGCCTGGGCAACATTGTTATCCGGTATTATTTTGGCGATTTGCAGAGGCAGGAGGCGGAGAAAAATCAGGCGTCCGCTACGCCGCCCCTCACCCCCGGTCCCTCTCCCAAAAAGGGAGAGGGGAGTAATGCCTGGTCGCCCGCTATGCGGGGAAAGCGGCCGGCATTTCACCGCTTTGTCATGCTGGCGCCGCCAAACCACGAGGTGCAGATGGCCACGGCGTTTGGCGACAACATCATATTTAAAACTGTGTCCGGCCAATCGGGACAACAACTGGGCCGGCAGTGGAAAGAACTGGAAGAGAAGTTGGCCACGCCCGATTGCGAGTTCGCCATTATCGCCGGCGGAAAAAACAACGACAAGGGATATAATCCCTTGCTTTCCGGCGATAACGACGGCACAATTTCGGTGGAGACGGCCAAACTCGCGGGGGCAAGAGATTTTATCGTTTTGCCGGTTTTGCACACGTTTATGATGAACGACGCCAAGGTTCAGGAACTAACGCTCCAATTCCTGCAAAAGGGATTTTTTATATCCGAAGCCCAGCGGCATCCGCTGGAAAAATGAATTAGAGTGACCTGGAATTATCCAACTCGCTCCCCGACCAACCTTCGGTTGGTGCCCGGTCGCGGCTAAACGAATGAAAAATATATTATGAAGCTGAAAAGCAATCCTCCGGGGCGCGTGGCAGGCATCGATTATGGAATCGTGCGGGTCGGCATTGCGCTGAGCGATCCGGGGCGGAGCATAGCCAGCCCGATGGAATCCTACACCCGACGTAATGCGGAACTGGATGGGCAACGATTCAAGCGGTTGGCCGAAGAGGAAGAGGTCACGCTATTTGTGGTGGGATTGCCGGTATTTCTGGACGGCGGGGAAAGCCCCAAATCAGTCGAAGCCCGGCAGTTCGGCAAATGGCTGGGTGAGATTACCGGAGTGCCGGTGGAATTTTTCGATGAGCGATTTACGAGCGTCGAGGCTGAAAATCTGCTCCTCGACGCCGACCTGACCAGCAAGCGCCGTAAAAAACGCATTGACATGCTGGCCGCCCAAATCATGCTCAGCGCATATCTGGAATTGCGCGGTCAAAAGCGGGACATTCCCGGGGCCTTGGACGATAGGCCATGACCAAGCTGATCGTAGGTTGCGGATATCTGGGCTTACATGTGGCGAAGCAATGGCTTGAAGCAGGTCAAGCGGTTGTCGGCGTTACTCGCAGTCCGGCCAGGGCTGAGGAGCTAAAACAGCAAGGCGTCGAAGGCGTGGTTGCCGACATTACCAGGCCGCAAACGCTTAAGGTCTTGCCAGAGGCCGAGACCGTGCTTTTTGCCGTGGGATATGACGCCACAAGCGGCCGATCGCGCCGGGATTATTATGTCAGTGGATTGCAGGCCGTGCTAAAGGCGTTATCGACGAAAATAGAACGGTTCGTCTTGATAAGTTCCACTGCGGTTTATGGACAGACCAAGGGGCAGTGGATCGATGAGGATTCCCCATGCTTGCCAATATCAGAAGCGGGTTCGGCTTTCCTGGAGGCTGAAAATGCCCTGGCGGCTTCTCAATTCGGCCCATGTGCGGTGATTTTGCGGTTGGCAGGACTATACGGACCGGGCCGTCTGCTCCGCCGAGCCAAGGATTTGCTTGCCGGCAATCTAATCATGGCTGAAAAAGAGAGATATTTGAACCTTATTCACGTAGAAGATGCCGCCGCGATAGTGATTGCCGCACAAAGGCATGCCAAACAGCCTCGAACATATATAGCTGCCGATGGTCATCCGGTAAAATACCGCGATTACATTACCCATCTTGCCAAATTGTTAAATGTTGCCAATCCTCAATTTCAGGAAGCAATGTCTTGGCAGACTGATAAAAATCGTAGGTCGAGCAACAAGAGGCTATCAAACGCCCGAATGCGGACGGAATTGGGCGTACAGCTAAAATATCCCACCTATAAAGATGGGTTAAATGCGGTTTTTGCAGAAGAGGGAGGATAAAGGGCGGCCTTATTTTGCATTGAACGACAGAAATGCACAATAAGGGAGGTGTCTAACAGAGCGATCATAGGATAATTTGCCTTTTTTACCAGTCCTGACGTTTATATGGTCTGTATCGGATATTCTTTCAATGCCGGTGGTATGGAGTGCCGATGGACTAAATAACCGACCCAGTGTAACGGCATTAGTTGCCATTTTCTCAGACAGTAATAAGGGGGGAATCCATGATCCGCAGGATCTTCCTGATGCTGCTTTGTGCAGCCTCGATTTGGGCCATTATGGATGTGACCGACGCCCAAGCCCAAATGGCTTATGGACGTCAATGGGGGCATACCTACAGCGCCCAAGATTGGAATCGTTTGTACCATTACCCGTATGTGTATTATCCCCAAAACTTCTGGGGGAATGACTACTACCGTAGCAGCGACGACATGTATTATCGTTATCCCCCTGAGATGCGGATCCCGGTGTACAACAAACAATGGGAAAACTACTATCCGCAACACCAAAAGGATCACCCCTTTTCGGTTTATGAACTAACCCCATTTTGTTGTAAAAGTGAACGCCATACGGGCGAACGGTATTACCAGGGACATCATTTCGTGATGGATATTTTCTAAGATGTAAATGGTAAAACAAGTAAAACCCCAGGCAGAAAAAGCTAATCCGCCTGGGGTTTGCTATGCGCTGGTTTCCTTGGTCCCAGGATCGAAATAACTCGGTAGATATCGTGGTCTTTAACGTATGAACAGGTCGAGAGATGATGAAAACCACGTCATGGCAGAAGTATCCACGAAAGGGGTTATTCAATACAACAAACTGGGATTGAGTTGGTTCGGCATTATTACGATATTCTCCATCAGTGAGGGTCAAACCTCATTGATTGCCCTTCGTAGGTCCCTGCCCCGCCTATGAAGGGCTACTTTTTTTCTTGTGCACGGGATTCTAGGAACGAAAGGGGCAGGGATCTTTCAATATCTATTTTGCTTGGCATTTGACTAGTGGGCCGCCGAATTTAAATTGGCAGGTGCTATGGCCATGTTTGCGTGGCCATTCCATGGAGTTTTATGGCACTTCTCATGCCCACCGCAAGCGTGGGCATGGCATCCAAACCTGTCGTTTCCATCTTGGCAAACCACTAGTTAGATTCGAGGCCAGCCCCATTTTTTTTCAACTTGTCAGAGTACCATACTTTCTGGCATACCTCTGTTGGCGGCATCCCAGGGCAGGTTGACCGAATTTGTTGCGTTCTTAAAATGAGTTGAGTGCCGGAGGTATCCTGGAATAAGGCGTGAAGGGTATGCAAACCGTTGCTTGGCCTATCTATATATTTATAGTCTGTGTGATCGGTTTGGCGGGCGTGCTTTTGTTGGTGGCCAATCTTATTAATCCCATCCGGCCGGGGCGCGTCAAACGCATGCCTTATGAGAGCGGCATGGATCCCTTTCACGACACCCGGCGCAGGTTCGACGTGCGTTTTTATCTTTTGGCAATTGCCTTTATGGTGTTTGACGTGGAATTGTTGTTCCTTTATCCGTGGGCGGTGGCCACGCGGCCTGCCCGGCCGGAAAGCGTCCAATCTGGTCAGATCGCCGAGCAGCGCGAAATTTCACCTCCTGGGACGCCGGGAATAGACGCCGCAGTGGCCGGAGGATTAGTGCAAAATCGCAATTTGGTATTTGCCGGGGCGATGCTTTTTATCACTCTTTTAACCCTGGGCTTGGTGTACGACTGGCGAAAAGGGATTTTTCATTGGCGCTGAAAACGCCGATGGCAGACATTCGGAGTTTTTCCGTGGCGACTGAACTGCCCGACAACGTGCAAATTACCAAGCTCGACGAGTTGGTTAGTTGGTGCCGTAAAAACAGTCTATGGCCGATGCCCTTTGCCACGGCCTGTTGCGGCATCGAACTGATGTCCACGGGAGCGAGCCGGCACGATTTGGCGCGGTTTGGCGCGGAGGTCTTTCGTTTCAGTCCGCGGCAGTGCGATTTAATGATCGTGGCCGGCCGGGTGGTGATGAAAATGATGCCGGTTTTGCAGCGAATATGGCAACAGATGTACGAGCCGAAGTGGTGCATATCGATGGGGGCCTGCGCGTCGACCGGCGGAGTGTTCGACACCTACAGCGTGGTGCAAGGCATCGACCGGTTCATGCCCGTGGATATATACGTGCCCGGCTGCCCTCCCCGCCCCGAGCAACTGATCCAATCGATAATCGACTTGCAGGAAAAAATTCAGCGCGAAGGCACGGTCATGTGCCGTGAATTGGACGCTGCTTCACGGCAACGGCCTAAGCGGGCATTGCAGGAGTGATGAATGATGAGTGATGAATGCTGAGTGAGAGGGCCGGGCAATTTATTACCCGGTTTGGAGGGATGAAGGATGGCTGATAAGACAACGATCAACGCGCTGAAAAGTGATTATCCAACGCTGGTAATCAGCGAATTTCGCGGGCAGACGCGGTTAGTTGCGCCGGCCGGGCGGGTTTACGAAGTGCTAAAGGCGCTCAAGGAAAAGTGGAGTTTCGATCTGTTAGTCGACATTACCTGCGTCGATTATTTGCTCTATCGCGATGCAAAAGATCGTTTCGGCCTGGTCTACCTGTTGGCCAATAGCGAGACCAGCGAGCGGATCATTGTGCGGTGCTTTGTCAACGATCCGGATCCGGCGGTTCCATCGGCGGTGGGCCTATGGGAAGGGGCCAATTGGCTGGAGCGCGAGGTGTGGGACCTGTTTGGGATTCGATTTTCCGGGCATCCCGATTTAAGGCGGATCGTCTTGCCCCAGGAATTTTCGGCGCATCCGTTGCGCAAGGACTACCCGCTGCAAGGCCGGGGCGAGCGGCATAATTTTCCGGTTATTACTCCGGCCGAAGGTTAAACATGCCCTATGTAAAAAATACTGTGTCACTGCTTCGTAGAAGAAGTGCTGTAAAAAACTCATAAGAAATGCACTGCTTGTTCCAAGCAGTGGCACACTTATAAGGTTAAGCATGCCAATAACAGCAGCGTTCAATCCGGGCGATCTATCGCACGACGAGCCACAGCCTTACCTGTGGACGCTGAACTTCGGCCCGCAGCATCCGGCCACACACACTACCTTGCGCCTGGTGCTGAAGCTGGAAGGGGAAACCGTGGTCGATGCCATGCCTGACATCGGGTATTTGCACTCCGGGTTCGAGAAACTCGGCGAGGAACTGGATTACAATCAATATGTAACCGTCACCGACCGGATGAATTACGTCTCGCCCATGGCCAACAACGTGGCATGGCATTTGGCGGTGGAGAAACTGATGGGCATCGAAGTCCCGCGGCGCTGCCAATATATCCGCGTCATTATCAGCGAATTATCGAGGATTTCCGACCACCTGCTGACCCTCGGGGCGATGGGACTGGACACCGGGGCGTTTACCCATTTCATATACGCCTATAATCCGCGCGAGAAGTTATACGATATTTTCGAGGCCATGTGCGGGGCGCGGTTTACGAATAGTTATACGCGCGTGGGCGGACTGATGTACGATATTTCGCCAAAGGCCATCGAGATGATACGCGAATTCTTGAAGGAGATTCCAAAAACCTTCAGCGACATGGAACGGCTTTTGAACCGCAACCGTATTTTTGTGGGCCGGATGAAGGGCGTGGGCGTATTGAGCAAAGAGGAAGCTATAAACCGCAGTTGCTCGGGGCCGGTTGCACGGGCCAGCGGCGTAACACGCGATATCAGGAAGGACGAGCCGTATTCGGCCTACGGGGATTTCGATTTACAAGTCTGCTGCGGCCGGGACGGCGACTGCTATTCTCGGTATCTTGTGCGCATGGCCGAGATGAAGGAGAGCGTGAAAATCATCGAGCAGGCCCTGGAAAATCTGCCGGCCGGGCCGGTGAACGTGGGGCCCGACTGTCGGACGATTCTGCCGGAAAAGAGCCGCGTGTTTTCCACGATCGAAGGGCTGATTTCGCACTTCGAGATAGTGATGACCAACCGCGGATTTACCGTGCCGTGCGAGGAGGTTTATTCGGCGGTCGAGGCGCCCAACGGCGAGTTGGGATTTTACATAGTCGGCGACGGCAGCCAACGGGCCTACCGCGCCCGCTGCCGCCCGCCATCATTTTTGCATTTTGCCGTCTTCCCGCACCTCATCCGCGGACATACACTAAGCGACGTGGTGGCGGTACTGGGGAGTTTGAACATTATCGCCGCGGAGTTGGACAGATAATAAAGTTAAATATTAAGAAACTACTAACAAAATGAAAATGAAGATCAATATGGGCGTCACTGCTTGCAAGCAAGCAGTGGCACACGTCATTTCGTTGGAAGCTGTAAATCGTATGCGGTTTTGTACGTCGCAATATAAGAACCAGTCCAATGCAAAATTCCGACCACATTCTTAACGACGACCTGCGATCGGCCATTAAGGCGCTGTTTCCGCGCTATCCGACCAGGCAGGCGGTGACATTGCCGGCGTTGCATATCGTTAACGAGCGGTTGGGATGCGTGCCGCAGCAGGCGGTGGTGGAGATCGCCGAGTTGTTGGGGCTTTCGCCTGCGCAGGTGCAGGATACGCTGTCGTTTTACGGTTTTTTCAGGCAGGATAAACCAATGGGAAGCACGCATATTTGGTTTTGCCGCTCGCTGAGTTGCGCGGCGTGCGGCGGGGAGGAACTTTTAAACTATCTTAGTCAAAAATTAGGGATTAAACCCGGAGAGACAACGCCCGACGGCCGGATAACGCTGGATTTTTCCGAATGCCTGGGCGAATGCGACCACGCGCCAGCGATCATGATTAATGACGTTTTGCACGAAAACATGACAAAAGAGAAAATCGATGAATTATTGAAAACGATTTGATCATCCAAAATTATTCCAAGCGCGACCAACGGTCGCGGCTTTATATATGGCTTACGAACCCGTTCTACTGGCGAACATCCACAAGCAAGATTGCCATACCCGGGCCGTTTACGAATCGAGCGGCGGGTATCGGGCGTTGCGGATGGTACTTAAAGACAAGAGCCCCCAGGACATTGTCCACATGGTTCGCTCCAGCAATTTGCGCGGTCGG
>JBEKSO010000207.1:0-7433 GCA_049516935.1 Thermoguttaceae bacterium | reverse complement strand
GGATCGGATACCGCGTCGTTTATGCCGAAAGCGATCATGCATGCCCGGGGCGCAACCAGGGCCACAAGGAGGTTGCCATCGACGGGCAGGCGATCTTCGCGTCCGGAAAAGAACCGCAAACGCGGGTGAAACCAGGTGGGAAATGCGCGGGTAGTGGTTTCGATGCCTTCGCCCATGCCGCGTTCGCCGGCCAGGCGATAGGGCAGGGAGCCGCCCACGCCGGAACTGGATACGATGACGGCGGCGATGCGGTCGTCGAGGCCGGCTTCGATGAGGACCTGCTTGCCGTCGCGGGAATGCCCGGTGAGGCCGACGTGTTTCATGTCGGCTTCCTGGAGGGTTTCAAGATAATCGAGGACCATGGTTCCGGCCCAAGCACGGCGTGGCAGCAGCGCGAAGTCGTATTTTGGATAAAGGGCGGCCAGGGCGTCGGCGTCGTCTTGGCCGTCGCTGCCGGCGTAAATTGCGCAGAGGTATTTTCGCCGTAGGGCCTGTTGTGCCCAAGGCCGGGCCCAAGTCGGACCCATAAAAACAGGGAACGGTCCCGGGCCGTCGGGGATAAGCAGTTCCACGCGCATTGTGCCCTTGCTTTCAGGGCCGAATTCCAGACGGACGTGGCGAATCCGGTATCCAGGGCCGGGCGTTTCATCGATTTCGACGGCGCGGTCGAGCTTGGGGTGCGGCGGAAACGTGCCCAGGGCATATTGTTGGAAGAGTTTGTGGATTTCCTCCCTGCGAGTCTTCCACTCGTCGGCGGTGAGCACGGGCCGACCATCGAGAAAACGCAAGGGATCGGGCAGGTAATTCATGCGGGGCAGGGCGTCGAAATCGGGCGGGAGTTCGCCGCTTGCCGTAAGCCATTGCTGAAAGGCCGGGGCATCGGGCAGCGTTTTCAAAAGCTTGTCGAGATATTCGCGGCGCTCGTCATCGCTCATCGACCAAAGCGGATGGATCGCCGTCAGCAGAAGCAACATGGCGCCAAAGCTTTTTAGTTTCATGGTTTTTTCCCCAATGTGCAATCTGAAAATCGGGCAAAAATACATTTTGTCTGCCATTTATCATATTGATCGCGTGCGGCCGATGCAATCGGGGGCAATAGATCGTCGAGCAGCCGCTTTTTATGGCACGATTTAGGCAATTCCCAGTGGTTGGCACTCCTGAGAGCCCCATCTTGTATGCACAGCATCTCGCTGAGATAATATGAGGATAAAGTTCACGCCAGATCTAGAAGAAGATCCGAGAGAATATTTCAGTTAAAGTCTATCCCAAAACAGTCATGTCATTCTGAGCGGAGCGAAGAATCTTGGAGGATTGGTGCGTAAAATGCGGACGAAATGCCACTTCCGCGGAGATCCTTCGCTTCGCTCAGGATGACGGTAGAGGTTTTAGGATATTCACTCAATCCGGTTTACATTTATTTCGCATGTTTTTTATGCATATAAAACGACAGGTGTTTTCCGAAGCCCGATTATTTTTGGAGGGTATTGTTATGACTCGACGAATTGCTATTGCCGCTTTAACGGTTGCGTGCACGCTGTTTCTGGCTGCGTCGTTTGCTCTGGCCGGGGAAGAAATTCTCAAGCTGGTGCCGGACGGGGCGTCGGGATTTTTAGTGATCAATCGACTGGCCGCCGCGGACGCCAAGATTCAGACGCTGGGGCGCGAGATGCAGCTTCCCATACCCAGCCTGCTGGCGATGCTTAAAGGACAATTTAATATCCCGGATGGATTGGATGAGAATGGGACAATCGCCGTAATAACGCTGCCGCCCGAGCAAGAGGGCGCAATACCGACTGTGATTGCGCTGCTTCCAGTTACCGATTACGGCAAGTTCCTTGAGCATTTGAAAGCGGAAAACGTCAAGGAGACAGTTACCAAGATCGAGGTTATGGGAATCCCGGCCTGGGTCCGCAATATCGGCGGTTATGCGGCGTTGACCGACATCGCGCACAAGGATGTCCTGGAGAAGACATTACAGGTTTCCAAGGAAGTGCCGGCCGGATTGGCGCCGTGGCGCGAATGGCTGGCTGGTAATGACGTTGCCGGTGTAATTATGCAGCCGGGGATCAAACGGGTATCGGCCAGGGCGCAGGAAGCGATTCGCAACATGAAACCGTTTATGGCACAGGCTGGCGATCAGGCAAAAGCGGCAGCGGCCATGTTCGATATTTACGTGTCGATCTTTCAGGCCGCGGAAAAGGAAGTTTCGGCTTGCGGGATTGGCCTGCAACTCGACAAGCAAAACGTGGTTCGCTTAACCAGCCGCACGGCGCTGGTTGCCGGGGGCCAGTGGACTCGACTAATTACGCAAAAACATCAGTCGGGCGAAAATCTGTTAAAAGGGCTGCCGAACGAGCCTTTCGTGGCGGCCGGAGGCGGGGTGGTTTCCGAAGCAATGTTCGATGAGCTGATGAAATTCTCCTTCAACATCATGAAATCCATGCCTGATCTATACGGATTGAGCGAGGAACAAGTCAACAAGATGTCGGAAATGTCGAGCCAGTTTTTTAAAGGAATTCGCGGTGCATCGTTCATGCTGGGTGTAAGCCAAAGCAGTGAGCCGATCTACTCGAAACTTATTGGCGTGATGCGTGTTGAAAATTCCCAAGTGTTCATGGCGAATTATGAGAAGTATCTCCAGCAGTATAGCGAGTTACTCAAGGACGCCCATAGCCCTATTCTACAACCACCAACCGTCGAAAAAACTGAAATTGGAGGCGTTGCCGGTCTGCAAATCACCATGTTCGTTCCGCAGCCGCCCGGTGGCGCGCAAATGCCGCAACAAGCGCGCGTGATGGAGACCCTTATGGGGCCAGGCGGAAAGATCACCACCTGGTTGGCGCCTGTTGATGAGCACAACATCATAATGGGTTATGTGAGCAAAGAACACATGCAGCAAACGATCGAAGCGGTAAAACAAGGCAAGCCGGGCCTGGCAAACGATGCGGAAGTGTCGAAGACCGCAGGCATGCTACCTTCGGACGCCATATTGGTCGGCTATTTAAGTCCGCAGGGAATGATCGAATTTATCAAACGGATGGGGTCCGTCGTTATGCCTCCGGAAATGAAGGTGGAGCAGAAGATTCCCGAATTTCCCAAGACGCCCCCGATTGGATTTGCCGTCACGACGGCCCCCAATGAACTGCAAACGTGTTTGGTTGTTCCGGGCGAAATCCTATTGGCAGTCCCTAAGTACATAGAAAAGATCAATTCACAGAAGGTTTCACAGGCTAAAACCTTTGGCAAGGAGGCCGAAGACGAAAACAAACAGGGCGAAGATTCGTTGAAAAATGAAAAAATGGATGAAGCGATTACGCATTTCCAGAAAGCAATAATGTTGAAGCCCGATTATGCAGAGGCCCACAATAATTTGGGAGCAGTATTGTTCAAGAATGGCCGGATTCAGGAGGCGATCATGCATTTTCAGCAGGCGCTGCGTCTTAACCCCGACTTTGCCGAGGCACATTACAATTTGGCGTTGGCTTTTGCCAAGACAGGCCGGAAGGCTGAGGCTGTTGCATCGGCCCAAAACGGTTTGGAACTTGCCAAGGCGCAGGGAAAGACGGAGCAAGCCAAAAAGATTGAAGATTGGTTGAAAAGCAATGGCGGAGGCAAGCCAGAGTAGACGGATACGCGATCCCCTTCCGAAAGATAAATAACACGGCGTTTACGAATGATGGTGCTCCAATATGAAAACTCAAATCAATGTTGAAAGGATTATCGAAGCGAGAGCTGAGCCCACGGGCTACAGTCCGTGTGTTTAAGGAAATTTGTTACCCGGCGCCAATAATCCGGTTGCATACGACCTGCGAAAGAGACCGAGAATCTTCGGGCACAAGTGCCCGGGCTAAACCGTGTGTGTGACAACAACTACATTACAATTACTGACTGCATTGGATTAAATCATGAAGACAATTAAAAACGATGAAAATGCTGAAGGAATGAATCGGCGAAAATTCTTTACGGCAGCGGGAACCGTAGCCGCGGGTACGGCCGCACTCACGGCGGGCTTGCCCTTGGCCGGCGCCAGGGCGGCTGAAAATGAGGCCGGAAAACAAGAGGCAAAAGGCCCCAGCATGGAGGAACTGGACCGCGTGGCGGCGGAGCCGGTGCTGAAACTGGATGGACTCCAAGCGCCGGTCATGATCGATTCAATTCGGCTGCTTAAGAAAGGCAAGGAGTTCCTGGTCCACGTGCAATCGAAAGACGGGGCGGAAGGCGTGGCCTTCGTAAATGAAACGCGGGGCGACATGTTTGCCCCAATCCTCAATCAACTCGTGATCCCGTTTTTCATCGGAAAAGACGCGCGGGACATGGAAAATCTGCTTTGGGAACTGTACCGCTGGAAAAGCAACTACAAGCTTTACGGCCTGGCATTTTGGAGCACGCAGGCATGGGTGGAATTTGCAATCCTCGACATGCTGGGACGGATCACCGGCAAGCCCATTGGCGCAATGGTGGGCGATATCGTCCGTTCGGAGGTGCCAATTTACGTGGCCAGTGGCAGGCGCGACACCACGCCGCAACAGGAAGTGGAATATCTACAGACGCTGCTGGATCGCTCCGGTGCCAAGGCCTTGAAGTTTCGGGTGGGCGGCCGGATGAGCCGGAACGCCGACGCCATGCCCGGGCGAACTGAGAAGCTGATTCCATTGGCGCGGAAGACATTCGGCGACAATATAGACATCCATGCCGATGCGAACAGTTCATACGATCCGCCCAAGGCAATCGAAGTTGGGCGGATGCTGGAGGATATAAAAGCGGTGTACTTCGAGGAGCCTTGTCCGTTCGATCATTTTGGTGATACCAAAATAGTGGCCGATGCGCTGGACATTCCCATAGCATGCGGGGAGCAGGAATACAGCGATTGGCGGCACAAGTGGATAATCGCCAATCGGGCGATAGACGTCGTGCAAACGGATCTGTATTACTACGGCGGGCTGGTGCGGGCCATACGAGTGGCGCGGATGGCCCAGGCCGCCAAATTGCCGATCACGCTTCATCTTTCCGGCGGGGCTGGATTCGCGTACATGCTGCATTTCGCCTCCTGCGTGCCAAACATAGGCCAGTATCAGGAGTACAAACTTGGAACCGAGACTTATGGGAGTTTGTTCGACCCTGCGATCAAAGTAAAAGACGGGAAGATGAGCGTACCGGCCGGGCCGGGACTGGGAATCAAAGACCTCAAAGGCCTGTTGCAGAATGCGGCCGAAATCAAATGACGTCATAAAAATGTAGCAGGCACACTCCGTGTGCCGTCTGTCCGAAGTACATAGGTATTTAAAATAGCACAAACGGCACACGGAGCGTGCCTGCTACATCGACGCGATCCCGTTTATTTTCATGCCACGGGGCCGCGGGGCAAATTGAGATAGTTTTGGTACGTATTGGGTTCGCCTTGAACTACCAAGACGTATAGCAATCCTCCTTCTTGCCAGGCGGAGGCGGAAAGGCCGCCCGTGGTAAATGGACGAAACTGAGGTTCATTGCCCAACCCCTGAGCGCTTTGTTTGATGACGTATAGTGTAGCCCGCCGGCCATTGCGACCTGGCAAATCATAAGCTGTTCCAGCCCGGCCCAAAAAATCGCGAATTTCCCGCCGGCAAACGCCTTGGGAAAAAATAACCGCCCGGCTGAATGGATAGGCCTTGGGCGGAGATTTTTCAGCCAATGTAGTCTGGCCATCGGTGTTGTCGGCCTCGAAAAAACGAATTGCCTCGTCGATTACGGTTTGCTCGGTATAACTTTCGACGTTATGAAAATTCAGCCACAGAGCGATAAATAGCATCCCGGCCGCGGATAAAAGTCCGCCGGCTACAAGCAGCCTTCGCCGCGAAACTTTTCGCTTGCCCTGCGAAGGCGATGAAGCGGCTTTTTCCACATCATTTATATTTATCGGCCGGTCCGGTTTCGCATTTGACTGGTAAATCGCGGGGATTCCCAGCCGTGCATGAGATAAACGATGCAAAACGCGTTGAATCAACCCCGGTGGTATGGAAACATCTTGGAACGCGGCGGCGATTTTTCCGTCGAGATGCTCGATGCGATCGAGAATTTTCTGCAACTGGGGATTGGCCGCCATTTCAGCGGTAAGATGCGCCATCGCCGGATCGGCCAAGTCGCAGTCGCCCAAAGGGCAGGATTCCAAAGCTTCCCAAGTTTGTTCGTCAAGATGAAGATGCTTTTTCATTAGATGTCGCCTCTTCCTTGCAGCGTAACGGGCGGATGTCGTTTCCGTGACGGCCGCTTTGAGGGAAACAATTTTGTTCTTAACCGGGCTTTAGCCCGGGCCAGCCGGCTCATCACCGTCCCCATGGGTAAATCCAATTCTTGGGCGATTTCCCGATAGGAACGTTCTTCAAAATAAAACATTGCCAATATCAGGCGGGAGAGTTCGGGAATCTCGTCCAGCGCGGCTTGGAGTTGTTCCGGTCCGATCTCCTTCTGTTTTGGGGTATCAAAACTGAGATGGTCGATATTGAAGGGCAAATTGGATTCTATAATAGGGCGTTGACGTTGCCGGTCGCGAAGAAAGCAGTTTCTCAGGATAGTGAATAGCCAGCTTCGCGAACTATCTATATTACGCAGTTGTCCCAAATTGCCTTGGGCAGTCAAAAAAACCTTTTGGGTAAGGTCTTCGGCATCGGCCACCGATCCGCATAGGCGATAGGCGTAACGGTATACCGCCTGGTAATTTGCGGCAACTAGTTGGGCAATATCGAACCCGGCCTTATCATCGGCCATATCACTTCCTCTTACTAGAGACGTGCAACCGGTAAGTTATTCCCCTATGGCGGAAAAAAATTGGGGGTCGGGCCGCTATTTTTCTACTCAATTGTATAATGTGTGGAATAATTGCCCAGTGGTTGGTATCTATTTGTGTGGTAAGCAGGAGAGGTTCCTGCGAACAATTAACCAATCACAATGGTAACATGGAAAAGGTGAAACAATGAAAAAGTTTGCCCTATTTGCAATGCTTATTTGTGCCAGCTTTATGAGTTTCGGCTGTGCTGAAAAGAAACCGGCAGCCAAGCCTGCCGCTCCGGCCGCGGCTGAACAACCAGCCGGGGGTGGCACTGAGGAACCAGCTAAAACCCCTGCCGAACAACCCAAGTAGTTTTTCTTTTATTTTAACTTCCATTGCTGAGTTGAATAGCTTAAGTACCGCAACTATTTTAAAATTAAATTGGCAACTATCGAGGGGAAGGACGCTCAATGCGACGTCCTTCCCCTTTGTGTTTATAATACTCCCCGATATATTCATCGGTGCTGTTGAGAGTCATGTTAATAATTATGGAATATAAATATGCATTTGTGATAAAAAACTCCCGGAGCAAGCTCCGGGGCTAAACGAAGAATGCGACATCATAGAAGGACATTCAATGAACGGATGAAAACCTAATTTTTTTTGGGGCGGGGGATTCTGCCGCCGG
>JBEKSO010000206.1:0-7453 GCA_049516935.1 Thermoguttaceae bacterium | reverse complement strand
GCTCGTATATTTTCCGATACAGTTGTCTCAGTTGCTCCAGCAGGAAACTGTTTAGCAGCGGAACCTGATCCAGTTCAAGAACCAGGCGATGGGTTAAGTGTTGCTGCATCAAGCCCCAAATCAGCTCGGCCAAGGGAGGATTTTCTCCGCTTGCATCCATGCTCTGGATTTTCACGATGAGCCAATCCGGGCCGCGCTCGACATACAACTCCCAACCGGGCGATATGGCAAGCATCCTATTCCTCCTTTTCCATGTGGAATACGAAAATAAAAAGAGAAGATTCACCACATAATTTGCATTATGAATAATATTAAGCTTTCTAAGGCCGACAACCCCCCGATGAAAAAATCTCTGAATTTGCGGTGCGTGCGTCTTATCGGCGCCGGAGATATGTGGGCGAGACGCCTGCTTCAGAAGTCAAAATCGGACAGGTTATTTACCCGAGCACTTGGCCGTCCGGAAATAATCAATCTTTAGTAAAGATTGCTGGCATTGATAGCAATGTTATTGGAAAAGGTGTTTTTGATCCGAATCTTGAGCCGTTTTTGCATCGGGCAGGGGCGCAAGACCGAGATGATCGCAAGCAAGCTGCGTAAGTTTGCGGCCGCGAGGCGTGCGGATTACCAACTCGGAGCGCAGTAGATACGGCTCGACTTCGTCGATGAGCGTGTCGGGGGGGAGATTCATGGTATGGGCCACCGCCTCCACGCCCACCGGCCCGCCCACAAAGACCCGGGCGATGGTCTCTAAATACTTGCGGTCTTGGGGGTCCAATCCCATGGTGTCGATGCCTTGCATTTGCAGGGCGTCGCGGGCGACGATGAGACTGATCCGGCCGTCGGCTTTGCTCTGGGCGAAATCGCGGACCCAGCGCAGGCGGTTGTTGGCTACCCGGGGCGTCCCGCGGCTGCGAGCGGCGATCTCTTTTGCCGCGGCGTCGACTATCTCCACCCGCAGCTTTTTGGCGTTGCGCCGTACGATTTCGGCCAGTTCATCGACGGAATAGAAATCCAGATGCTCGCGCATGTGAAAGCGGTCGCGAAGAGGGGCCGACAACAGACCGGTCCGCGTTGTGGCGCCGATCATCGTAAAAGGTTTTAGCGGCATATTGAGCGTTCTGGCATTAACCCCTTCTCCAAGCGTCAAATCGATGCGAAAATCCTCCATGGCCGGATACAGGAATTCCTCGACCGCCTTGGGCAGGCGATGGATTTCGTCGATGAACAACACCGAGCGCTCTTCGGCGTTGGTCAGATAGGGGATCAGATCCTTTGGTGCGGCCAAGGTAGCCCCGCTGGCGATTTGGATGTTTACGCCCAACTCGCGGGGAATGCAGGTGGCGAATGTGGTCTTTCCCAAGCCCGGCGGGCCGTCGAAAAGGATGTGCCCCAGGGGCTCGCCGCGTTTCGATGCGGCGTCCACGGCGATTTCGATCCGCGCATACACTTCCCGTTGACCGACCATCTCCCGCATCCGCTTGGGGCGCAGAGCGCGGTCTTCGTCTTTTTCTGCGGCGGGAGGTTTAAGAATCGGTTCGCGGGCCATGATGCCATTATAAAAGATAAAAGGCGCAAGGGGGAGGGCGCTATTTCACTGTTATAGCAATTGCCATACTCAGTGTTTATTCCCTACTTGTGGCTTTGCAGATAAATCGCCTCGATCAGGCTTTGCACGTCCTTGTATTTTTTCTTTGCAGTCAGGGCGGCGTCGATGAGCTTTCGGGCCTCGCTTTCGCTGTGGCCGAGGCTGCGGAGCACGTCGTAGGTTTCGGAGATCACGTCGGGCTCGACCTCAGCCTCTCGTTTTTCATCCCCGGCGACCAAGAGCGCGAATTTGGGTACCTTGCGGCGCAATTTGGCGATGATCCGCTCGGACATGGCCGCTCCGATGCCGGGCAGGGCGGAGAGCGATTTTGTGTCTTGCTCCTCGATGGCCGTGGCCACCTCTTTTACCGGCCGGACCATCGAGCGGAGGGCCTTTTTCACGCCCACACCGTCCACCGAGCAAAACAACTCGAAAAATTCCCGTTCTATCTCGGTTAAAAAGCCGATCAGCCGCGGCGTCATGCGGCCTTGCATGGGATTGCCTTCAAGATATTCGATCGTATGCAGGCTGATTTCCCGATCGATTTCGCTTTGCAGACGGCGGCGGGCGAACTCGGGAATTAATATCTCATACTCGAACGCGCCGATGCGGAGCGTCAGCACGTCGTCGTGCAGTGCAATCAGTTGGCCGGTGATTTTTGTGATCAAGTGATGGCTCTTATAAAAAAGTGTAAAGAGGAAAAAAGGGAAAGGGGGAAAAGGGAAATGAAATATAAAACTGTAAACTGTATACGGTGAACTGTAAACCAATTACTTTTTTAACGCTTTAAGTTTGTCTTTAAGATAATAATGGCACAACGCCACGGCAAGGGCGTCGGCCACGTCGGGAGGGTCGGGGACTTGGGGCAGAGCGAGTTCGCGCTGGATGGCCCGCTGCACCTGCGATTTTGACGCCCGGCCCGCGCCGGTGAGGATTTTTTTGATCTGCGTGGCCGAGTAATGGATTACCGGTATGCCGGCCTCGGCCGCGGCCAGGCAGATAACGCCCCGGGCATGGCCCATAAGTATCGCCGTGCGCGGGCGGTTGTAATGCGAATATAATTCCTCGATGGCCATCACGCCGGGATTAAGTGCGGCGATTACGTCGGCCACGCCGGTGTGGATTTCGACCAGCCGATCGGTAAGCGAGCGCCGGCTTTTTCCCCGCACCACGCCGGCCTCGCAGATCCGCAAACCGGCACTGGCAGAGCCAGTGGCACACCCGCATTCCAGCACGCCGTAGCCGGTGATGTTCAAACCCGGATCGATGCCAAGAATGCGGAGAGAGGCGTTTTGGTCATTCATTGCGAAACCGCAAGCGGTTTGTTTCTAATACGCTATCAGTTTTCAGCTATCAGCCGTCAGTTTACAGTACGAAGTACGCAGTACGGATAAGAAAAAACCTTCGTTTGATTCATCCTTCATCCCTCATCATTCATCCTTTATTTCATGCTCCATTCCGTTCCGCCGGGGCGATCTTCGAGCGTGATGCCGATGGCCGTCAGTCCGTTGCGGATGCGGTCGGCGGCGGCGAAGTCTTTTTTCTTGCGGGCTTCGTTGCGCAGTTCAATGAATAAATTCATCAGTTTGTCCAGCACGGCGTCGTCGCCGGATGTTTTTTCCTCGGTCGGTTTGCGGAACAGGCCCAGTGTGGCGGCCAATTCGCGTAAAACGACGGTCCCTTGTTTAAGAACTTTCGACCTGCCGGCATCATTCCGGCCGGGCTCTTCGAGTTTTTCATCGTCGACGAATTTATTCAGCGCTCGGACCAGATCGAAGAGCGTGGCAATGCCGCCGCCGGTGTTGAAATCGTCGTCCATGGCCTCGAGGAAGCTGTTGCGATGTTCGGCCGCGGCCTGTAAAAGCGGCTCTAGGCCGGGATTGAATTCGCCATCGTCACGTGCTGCCGGGGCCGCGAGGTCATAAAAACTCTCGCCGGTAACGCGTTCGAATCGCTTAAAGAAGCGGTAAAAGGCGTCCATGCCCGTCTCGACCTCGCGCAGTCGCGCCTCGCTGTAGTCGATCGGCCGGCGGTAGTGGGTCGATAAGAGGAAGAAGCGGATCGTCTCGGGCGAGAATTGTTTTAAAAGTTCTCTGAACGGTTCGGAGCCGCGGGACTTGCTGATTTTGCCGGCGTCTTGTGAGGCGAAGTCGCCTTCTGTCGCCCGGGTCTGGCGTCCGCCCAGCTTGCCGATCTCGTCGGAGGCCTGCATCAGTCCGTTGTGCATCCAATACTTGGCCATGGGTTTGCCGTGGCAGCACTCGCTTTGGGCGATTTCGTTTTCATGATGAGGAAACACAAGATCGAGCCCGCCGCCATGAATATCAAAAGTTTCGCCCAGCAGGCCGCGGCTCATGGCCGAACATTCGATGTGCCAGCCCGGCCGACCCGGTCCCCAAGGGCTGTCCCACGACGGCTCGCCGGGCTTGGCCGATTTCCAGAGGGCGAAATCGGCGCTTGCCCGTTTGCGATCGGCCGATCCGCCGCCGTCGCCTTGCATGGCCTCGATGCGGCGATGGCTTAGCTTGCCGTATTCAGGGTCTTTGCCGACTTCAAAGTACACGTCGCCCTGGGCCTCGTATGCGAAACCTTTATCGATCAGCCCCTGGGTGAACTTAATGATCTCAGCCATGCTCGCCGTGCAGCGAGGGAAATGGTCGATGGTGTCGACGCCGATGGCCTGGATATTGTTCATATAGTCGGCCGTCATTTCGGCGGCCAATTGCGACATGGGCACGCCCCGGGCATTGGATTCGTTAATGAGTTTGTCGTCCACGTCGGTGATATTTACGATCCACGTGACTTTATAGCCCGAGTAGACCAGGTATCGCTTGACGGCGTCGAAGATCACCGGTCCGACCATGTGCCCGATGTGGCTGGGCTTGTAAACCGTGGGCCCGCAAAGGTAAATTCCCACCTTGCCGGCATGGACCGGTTCAAAAGGTTCTTTGGTTTTACTGAGTGTGTTGTAGACGCGAAGCATGATAGGCAATAGGGGATAGGAAATAGGTTATAGTCGATTTTAGATATTTTGTTCAATTTGCAATTTGCATTTTGCAATTTTCAATTTGCAATTTTCAATTTTTATTCTTCGGCGATCGGTTCCAGGAGCACGACGCACTGGGCTTCTATGGCTTCTTCGCGGCCGACAGGGCCGACAAGGTCGCCGGATTTGGCTTGCAGGCCGATGCGTTCCGGTTCCACGCCGAGGATTTCGGCCAGGCGCTCGCGGATGGTCTGCTTGTGGGGCAACAGTTTTGGGCGGTGTGTGAACACGATGCAATCGAGGTTGGAGATTCTCCAGCCCACTGCGGCCACGGCATTCAGGGCCGCGCGGAGCATCTCGGCCGAATTCCGGCCGCGGTTCGTGGGATCGGTATCGGGAAACATCTGGCCGATGTCGCCCAGCGCAGCAGCGCCCAAGAGCGCGTCGGTAACGGCGTGCAGTAGCACGTCGGCGTCGCTAAAGCCCACCAATTCCCGGTCGTGGGGAATAATTACCCCGCCCAGGCGGAGCGGTCCGCCCGGCCGCAGGCGATGCGTATCGTGTCCGATTCCAATTCTCATTCCACCCGTGGCAAGTTCTCCTGTATGAGGAAACAATTAGCTTGGATTCGCGGGGGATTATACTCAAAAAGGCGGGGGAAAGAAAGACGGAAGGCGGCGGGCATATCGTGTAACCGCAAGCGGTTTATCCCCAAGAATTCAACATTCAACACTCAACATTCAGCATTTATTACCTTCTTCCCCCCACTTCGGTAGGCGTCTATAATGACTGAGCAATGGCTACAATTGAAATAAAGGCGCTGTCGAAATCCTACCGGATATATCAGAAAAAAGAAGGCCTGGCATCTGCCTTTAGCGGGCTCTTTCGCCGGGAGTATCGCCTTGTCGAGGCGGTGCGAGACATCGATCTTACGGTCGAGCAGGGCGAGTTCGTGGCTTTCCTGGGACCAAACGGGGCAGGCAAAACCACTACGCTGAAATTGCTGTCGGGCGTGATAAATCCCACTTCCGGAACCGCCCGGGTGTTGGGCCATGTTCCGTGGCGGCGAGAAAACGCCTACCGCCGGCGCTTTGCCCTGGTCATGGGTCAGAAGAATCAGCTCTGGTGGGATCTGCCCGCCGCCGAGTCATTCCGCCTGCACCAGCACATTTACCGCATCGATTTGGAAAACTTCGAGAAGACCCTAAGCGATCTGAGCGAAATGTTGGGCGTGGGAAAATTGCTCTCGCAGCCGGTCCGCGAACTGTCGCTGGGCGAGCGGATGAAAATGGAGCTGATCGCCGCGTTGTTGCACTCGCCAGAGGTGCTGTTCCTCGACGAGCCGACCATCGGCCTGGACGTGGTGGCCCAGCACACCATCCAGGTTTTTTTGCGCGATTATCAGCAGCGCCGCAAAGTTACCATCCTGCTGACGAGCCATTACATGAAAGACGTGGCCGCATTGTGCCGCCGGGTGGTAATCATCGCCCTGGGGAGGATCATATATGACGGATCGCTTAGCGGCATCGTCGACCGGTTCAGCAGTCATAAAGTGATCTCTTTGGAACTGGCTAACGGCGAAATGCCGACGGGCTTCGAGCGATATGGAGAAGTGCTTTCCGTCGAACCGCCGAAGATCAAGCTGCGAGTCGACCGTACAAAGGTGCCGGACGTGCTGGGCAACATTCTTGCCGCATACTCGGTGGCGGACGTGAGCGTGGAAGATCCGCCGCTGGAAGAGGTGATAGCGGAAGTTTTTTCGCAGGCCAACAATGCTTAGCCGGATTAAAACCTGGTGGATCGTTCTCCGCATCAGTCTGGAGGAGCGACTGGTTTATCGGGGCGATTTCGCCCTGGGCACGCTGATGCGGTTCGCGCCCATCGTTACACAGATATTTCTCTGGGGGGCGATTTTCGAGGCCGTGGAAGCGTCGGGAAGCAAGAATAACCAAATTGTGGGCTATTCGTATCAGGACATGGTCGCGTATTACCTGCTGGTGATGATCGGGCGGGCCTTTTCCAGCATGCCGGGCCTGGCCACCGGAATAGCCCGGGACATTCGCACAGGAGTGGTGAAAAAATATTTAATCCAACCCATCGACATGCTGGGTTTTTTGCTGCTTTACCGCATGGGACACAAGCTGGTGTATTACGGGGTGGCAGCCGCGCCTTTCGCCCTGGTTTTTTTCCTGTGCCGGGGATACTTTCCCGGCTGGCCCGACGCCGCCACTTTGCTGGCGTTTTTCGCCTCGCTTGCAATGTCCTTCCTTTTGGGATTTTTCCTGGAGGCCGCCCTGGGCATGATCGGGTTCTGGTTCCTCGAGGTCAGTTCCCTGCTTTTTGTTTACATGCTGTTTAGTTTCTTTTTTTCCGGGCACATGTTTCCGCTGGACATGCTGCCAGGCGTTTTGGGAAAAATAGTAAGCCTGACTCCATTTCCATATCTGGCATATTTTCCCGCGACCGTTTTTCTAGGCAAAATACAAGGCGCGGCACTGCTAGAAGGATTAAGCATGCAACTTTTTTGGGTCCTGCTTTTCATCGCCGTCAGCCGCCTGGCCTTTTATTATGGCACCAAGCGATACAGCGGGTACGGGGGATAAAAAAATGCTGAATGTTGAATGTTGAATTATAAAACTTAAAACTGATTACTTATAACTTAAAACTTTATTAAACCATGAAATCGTACATCCGCGTATTTCTGACTCTTGCCCGGAACTCGCTTGTCCGCGACATGACTTTTCGCACGAATTTCATCATCGACCTGGTCACTTGGATGGCTTGGATGTTGATGAATTTGGTCTTTTACATACTGATTTTTCGTTTCACGCCCGAGATCGGAGTCGGCACCGGCTGGACGCAGTATCCGTTTTTCATATTCA
>JBEKSO010000205.1:0-7485 GCA_049516935.1 Thermoguttaceae bacterium | reverse complement strand
AAACCCTATACTAGTTTTTTAGATTGTATCAATGATAATGAATATACTGGCACAGCCGGCTCAACCCCTGCCCAGAGATAAAAAGCCGAACGCTTGATCCCCGGTTTGCAAGTATACCTTAATATATTTAGCCTGGTGATCTTAGCGGGCATTTAAATTGCGGATGCAAATCGTGTGTTTATAGATACATAGGAGAAAAACAAAATTTTATACTCAGAGCCGGATCGTGTTGGGTGCGGAAATACAAACAGTGCTTGCCGCGTTCTGCCTGCCTTTTAGGCCCGCAACAGGCGGCAATTCCCATCACGCTCGCTCTAGAAGCTATAACTGATTCTCGCACTCAGCCCCTGCAAGATCAGGTCGTTGTTGTGCGGGCCGGTGGCGTCGTCGAATATCTGGCACTGGTTCAACCAGTCGTTGATCTCATAGCCTGCCGTCGCGTTCCAATTCCCGCATCTAAAATGCAAGCCGACCATGGCCTGGAACGTCAGTGCGCCGAAATCGCGATCGTCGATGGGGATGTTGAAACTGGACGTGTCGGTGTTTTTGGTCGTGATCGTCACGTCCTTGATTGTCCAGAACCCCAACAGGTAAGCGGTGTAGAAGTTCAGCGTGAAATTGATCTCGCTTCTTTCCCCGCGCCATAAATTCAGGGAATTTTCGATGCCTAGTTTCGGTCCGATGCCCCAGAAATCGTTCTCTATCCGTTCGTCGACGGTTTCCGACGTGATCGCGACCGCGCCCGACCACGATCCTTGAAACTCGGAATTAAACGCCTGATTGATCCAGGCCCCTCTTAGGCCGAGGACCGGCCGCGACCGCAGCGACTCCGTGGGACAGAACGACTTGCCAAAATCCAAGTCCATTACATTGTAGTCGATTTTGGCCTGGATTTTGCCGGTTTGGAAAAACGGCAGCGACTGGTGCTGCGGCAGAGCCATTTTTGCAGCCAAAAAAACCGGCGTCACATCGCCCGACACCACGTCTTCGCCTTCCGTGTAAAACCGCGTGTAATACAGCTTGGCGCCCCACTGGCACTGGGCCAACGATCCGACTCCGACTCTGAATCCCGGCGTGAAATCGTATTCGATGTTCCTAAACTCGACAAATTGATCCGTCGTCGACGCGTTCGTGTTCAGCGTCCAATCCACAGGTTCGGTCGCTTGCCAATACAAGAAATCGCCGAAGAACTCCAGGGCAAAAGCTCTCGAGCCTGTCAACAACAGACAACAGACTAGAAGCAAACGGAAATTCCGCATGTAAGACCCTGTAAAGTCAAATCGCCGTGCATGGGCAATTGCTGAAACGTCGTCATGCGCTGCTGATTCGCCCACCATTGCAGTTCGTAACCCACTCGTCCGATTATCGTGACGCATCCTTCGCGTTCCCACTCCAGACCGAGAAAGTATCTAAGCACCGGCGCCCCGAGGCTTGAATCCTTCATGCTCGTCGTGAATGCTCCGTACACGCCCCAAGGAATCTGCTGATCAGTTCTCGTGTAGGCGTCGTTGACGTTCCACTCGCCAAACAACAGATCGCCCGAGAACGAACCGACAAGGCTCAGACTGCGACATCTCGGCATTACCCATGCCCCGCTGATGCCGAAACTCGGCCCGATCCCCCAAAAATCATGCGTAACGTTCTCCTCGGCGCTTAGGCCGAGCCACTGGTCGGCGAGATCCAGCGTCGCCTTTTGCTGGATAACCGCCGTTTTTATGCCCAGCGAAGGACGAAGCCAAGCCGACTGGCCGACGGCGAATTTCCGACCCGCCTCCAAGTCGATGGTATTGTAGGTCAGGTTCCAGTTGAGCCAACCCTGGAGGTAAAAATAAGTGTCACCGGCCACGAATCCACTGAAAAACTCCGGAATCACCAGGGAAGTCCCGTTGGCAACCTCCACGTCGCGCGAGGTGCGGAAATAGGTCCAATATAGTTTCACATCCCACGACTGCTCGTCGGCTTGATGCCCGAATCCGAGCCGGAAACCCGGACTCCAATCGAACGGGACATTCTCGACCGCGAACGAAGACGGCGTGACCGAGTTCGACCAAACCGTCGAGGTTTCTTCCGAGGCATGCCAATAGAGCATGTCGCAGAACGGAGTCACCCCCTGGGCGAATGCCGTCGAACAGCATGCCAACACGGCCATCGATAATGTCAAACGCGTAAACAGCGCCATCGTTTAGTTATGTTAGTAGCCGATGCACAACTCCAAAAAACCGCCTTGCAGACTCGTTAAATTATTCATTCGCCCCATATTATAGGAATAAATCTGCATCTGATTGAGCCATATTTGCGACTCATATCCCAAGCGCACCGTGCTGGTCGTCCGGCAGAAATACTGTTCCCACTCTAAGCCCACAACGCCCCGCAGCATCGTCGCCGCCCCGGTTATGGGACTCATGTCGATCGCCACCGAGGTATGCGACGAACCCACTCCGTCGTTGTCGTATTGCTCTTTGGACGTCCAGTGCCCGAGCATGATCGCGCCCGAGGGAGTGCCGAAAAGCTTCAGCGTGTACCTTGGCTTGGTGCACAGCGGCATCGTTATGGTCGCGCCCAGCGAAGGCCCGATTCCCCAGAAATGCAAATCCAGATATTCAGTTGCCGACGTGAAATTATAAGTATGCGTGATGTTGTTGGCCGTGGTGTTGATCGGATCGCGCCAACTGGAATTCAGCGATTGGTTGATAATCGCGGCCTTGAGACCCAAGAACGGATGCAATTCCAAGTTCGCATCTATCGCGTAATTGCGACCGATCTCCAAATCGATGGAGTGATAATCGAAATCCCACTGAATGCTCCCGTGTCGGTAATGCGGGCCGAAATCAAGACCGTCGGCATTGCCTACGTAGAAATTTCCCATAAAAGACGAGTATACTTCGCCCGAGGCCTGGCTCGCCGCCGAAGTGCTGAAGTTCGTGTAGTACAAGGTCGCATCGAAGCCGTCGTCCCGCCGGAGTCCGGCCCCGACTCGAAAACCGGTCCTCCAATCGAAGGGCGCATCCACCAGTGTCGCCGTGCCCACGTTCGATCCCCAGTCGCCCTTCGGCGTGATAATCTGTGCCCAGTTCTCATTGTAGCCTTCCCTGACTGTCCAAAACAGCGCGTCCGCAAAGAAATACCTGCACCCCTTCGATGTATTTCCCGCCACGCAAGTCGGGCAACACGTGCCGGTGCATTCACCCAAACGATTCTCAGGCGTGACCGCGGCGTAAGGTAGATTCGCGTCGACATTCCCTGTCGAAACCGGACCGGTCGTCTCGCCAAATGGCTCGCCGCGCAACGGCTGTGCAAGAATTGCCGCTAGGAGAAACATGCCCCATACGCACTCACGGCCCAAAAAGCGCATGCGGCCGCAACATCGTACGCATTCTTGGGCAATTCGTCTCGACATGGTACACGCGCTAGCCCCACAGAGCGATCATGGCCCTGTTCCCGCATCCGAAAAAGACAACATCCGTAAGAGTCTGCTTTATCGGCATATCTTGCCTAGATAATCCAGTCAAAATGACTGCATAATCAAACATGCGCGTTGAAGAACACGGGCTCGAGATAGTCCGACTCGGTGTCGGACCGCCCAATTCTGCCGACAGAGCTACAGAGCGAAACGCCGGCAATAAAATGGAAAAATCAGGCGCTTTGGGTGCTTTGCCGTCGAATCTTTCAACACTTCACGCCCCCGCCAAATCGTCCAGCCAGGTCTCGATCAGGGTCGATTGATTGGCGTTGCGATCGATCTGCTGATCGGCATCCAGGCAGCGCTCCAACCGGGCGATCGTTTTTTCCGTGGCAGGATGTTGCCGCATAAGGGCCTCGTCGATAAGGCGATCGGGCTGGGTGTTTTCCGTGTTAGGAGCACCGTTGGCGGCACGGAGGAGTTGGCGATAAAAATCGGCGGCAAAACCGATGACCTGGTGCAAACGCCGCCGCCTGGGCGCAGCGTCCTTGCCCGCCTCTTCGACGAATTTCGCCGTCAGCCGGGCAAGCGAAACGCTATCCAGCCTTTCCGCGGCCAGGCGCTGATAGAGCGCATCGCGAAACTTCCAAAGCTCCGCATCGGCAAGTTCGGCTGCCCGCTCGATGCTGCCCTCGCTCGATTGGGCCAAACGAAGGGCTTCGGCCGAGTCTGCAATTATCCCTTGCGCCGATAAAAGTTGGGCCACCGCGTCGGCATCCAAGGGCTGAAAACGGATCAGTTGGCAACGCGAACGAATCGTGGGCAACTGCTTGGCCGGACTGGCGCCGATCAGGATCAATACCGATCGGGGCGGCGGCTCTTCCAGGGTCTTCAGCAATGCGTTTGCCCCTTCGGCATTGAGATAATCGGCGTCGTCGATCACGGCGATCTTGCGCCTGCCCATCATCGGCTTCAAGGCGATGTAATGGCAAAGCCCTTCCCGGCGGCGATGCTCCTTGTCGCCGATCAAAAGTTCCAGGGGAATGAACGATTTGTCGTCGGGCTTGGAAAGCAATTGAAAATCGGGATGCGTTCCGGCAATAACTTGGATGCAAGCCGGGCAATGTTCGCAAGGATCGAGGGCCTCAGCCGGATTGTTTTCGCACAACAAGGCCTGGGCGAATTTTATGGCGAAGCTGCGTTTGCCGATCCCCGGCGGCCCGGCGAATAAAAAACTGCTCGCCAACCGCCCCCGCACCAAGGCCCGGCGAAACTGCTCCACAACCTTGTCATGCCCGATTATGCCGTGCCAAGTCATAGTGGAGAGTGGTTAGTGGTTAGTGGGCAGTGGACGGCGGTTAGTGGATACTTAGGGGTGGGCAGTTTACTGACCACTTAAATGCAAATGTATTCGCGAAACCGCAAGCGGTTATGTAAATTTTAATCAGCATTCAGTATTCAGCACTCATCATTTTTTTCATCCCCCATCCTTCCCCCCTCGCTCCTCCAATACCTCCGTGTCTGCCTCTTGGATATTGGGTTGTGCGGCATTCTGGCTGGTCAATTTCACGTGGAAAGGGAAATGACCGGCGGATTTCGTGAGGACTCGAACCTTATATGACAGCGTTTCGCCGGGTTGCAGCGCCATTATCGGATTAAAGCCGACGGTTTGATGATCGATGTCAGGTTGAATGGAGCCCGGTCCGGTGGTGCCTAAGGGCACGGGTATCATGCCGTCGGGCACAATGGCCGTGACCTGCACCGCGTGATCGGCCGCGCCGGTATTGTTGACTACACTGATTTGGTAAGTCAACTCCTTGCCGGCAGTCACGGGATTATGCAAGGCGGCGACGGTCATTGTCAAGGCGCTCGAAGATTGGGGCGTTTTGGGAGCGGTTCTGCCGTAACGATCTTCGCCGGGTTGGTTTTCATCTGTTTTTGCGCGGCCGGACCAAGGCGTTCCGCCGGGGGTCCCCCCGCCAATCGCCGCACCCCCTGGCGCAGCGCCGCCGGGCATTGAGGCCCCGGGCGCGGCGCCGCCCGCAGCAGGACGGATTTCCAAGTAGGCGATATCCTGGGCTTGCGCCCCTTCGCTGCTGGAAACACTTACGGTATTACCCGCTTTAACGGCTGCTTTTACGCATTCATACTGGACTTCAATTTGCGTGTAATTTCCGGGCGGTAATTGTGCTATATTCCACACCAGGTTTCCCCCATCCACTCGATAGTGATCCGTCGCCATCTTGGGAAGCAAGGCCGGATCGAAGTGATAGATGATTTTCAGATTGCTGAGCGGCCGGTTGTTGGGATTGGTGATTCGGCTTATAAAAGAGACAACGTCGCCGACCGTGTGCTGTGGCGTCTTTGGACCGGATTGTTTGATGGTGACGGTCGGCGCGCCCGCGGCAGTGGAAGGCGGTGGGGTGGTCGTCGCCGTGCCTGGTCTATAACCTGGCTGAGTTTGCGGCTTAGTTCCGGGCGCAGGGCCCTGCGTCGTGCCGGGCGCGGCGCGGGAAGGAATCTGACCGCCGGGCGGAGCTATGCCCGGGGGCGGCGTCGACTGCGCCGATACCATCACGCAGGCTCGTTTGGTTGCTAATGTTTCTTTTTGTCTAAGAACTTCGACCGTGTGGCAAAGATTGCCCGCTTTAGTAACGTTAAATGTAAGTTCCAACTTGCTCCATTTGCCGGCAGGCAGATCGCCCAATGGGTAGTCGATCGGGACAGGAGATTTAGTTACTTTTTTATCTTTCGGATCCAGAAATTCCAATCCCGGATCGAAGTGATCTTTGATCAGCAGGTTATTCAGATTGGTTCGGCTGGGATTAGTAACAATAATGTTGAAGGTAACCGAAGTGGATTCGCCGCGGAGCGATATATTGGTGGGCCCCTCAACTTTTAGATCGATTAAAGAATATGTTGGAGAAGGCATTGCAGGAGGCGGAGATCCAGCCCTCACCCCCGGGTACCCTCTGGGTGCCTCTCCCAAAGGGAGCGGGGACGCGCCTGGTGCGCCTGCGACCGGCGCAGCGGCCAGAATGGTGGTAGTGGCGCAATCGCTGACTTTCAGCCCGGCCGCGGTCATCACGTCCGCGCAATTGCTCATGCTGCCTTCTTTTTCGGCGCGAACGCTGACTTCGATGATTTGTCGTTGCCGAGGTCCCAATTCGCCCAATCGCCATTGGAGTTGCTTGCCGCCGCCGACGGCAGAGGTGGCGGGATTGCTGCCGAGGTAACTCAGACCGTCGGGCAAGACATTGGAAACCACGATGTTTTTCGAGGGCAGATCGCCGGGATTGCCCACGTCAAGGCGATAAGTCAAGGTTTCGCCCGCCTTGGCCATGGAAGGACCGCTTAGTTTCAGGCCTATGTCGGCGGCGGTCCAGGTTTGCATGGTCGAGCCGGTGCCGACGGTCATTCGCTGTCCGCCCGCGCCGGGCAATTCGGCCGGACGGACAACTTCGACGCTGATTTGATTGGTGCCGTGGGCTGGGGATTTTTGAAAGATTTCGGCGTTAGCCTGGCCGGCGGCGTCTGTAGCCACTTCGACCGAGGAGGCCCCGTCAGGCGAAAAACCCGCGGGCGGGCCGCCGGTTATCGTGTATTTAACCACCCAGCCCGGACTTGGACATTGATTCGTCTGCCGCATTACAGTGGTGGTGAAAACATGCTTTTCGCCCGCGGGATTGATGGCCGGCGGCGGGAATCGCCAGGTGGCGTCGGTCCAGTAGATCGTGGCCGTTTTCGTCCGCTCCGCAGGGTTGACTATCTTGGGAGCGGTCACGGCAACGGCGCTTATGCCTTCAATCGGAGAGGTTATCTTGATCCAGCCTTGACCGGGCAGGATGGCTATTTCCTCGTTTGGCGCAAGTGGTCCGCGTTTTACTTGTTCGTCTTTCGAAGCGGTGCTGCCGATGCCGAAAAATGGGTTGACCAGGCGGGGCCGAATATAATCGCCCAGGAGAATATCCACGAAATCGTTTTTGCCGATATCGACGAATTGCCCTGCGCAATTCGGGGCAATAGACCATTCCAAACGCTGGTTGCAGCGAAGGTGCCCGTCGGCCGATCCCACTCCGGCAATA
>JBEKSO010000204.1:0-8994 GCA_049516935.1 Thermoguttaceae bacterium | reverse complement strand
TCAGGGTTCTCCCGCAGCAGCCGCAATGGCCAAGGCCATGAAACAGCGCATATATGAACTGGACGGCACGCGGCCGGTGACCGCGGCAATGAATGGCTCATGGACTTCCCGGGAGGGATTTCCCAGCGTGCTCGACGTGGTCGGCTTGAATTATAATCCAGAAGTCTACCCAAAATTCCACGCTGAATTTCCCGCCAAACCTATGGTTGCCACCGAGATTGCCAGTGAGTTAGGCACCCGAGGCGTTTACGAAATGACCCGTTGGGAAAACTACTGGGGCAATAAGGATCGCGGCCACTTCGCCGCGTATAGCATAAATATCGGAGGCAATACCGTGGAAGACGCATGGCGCCCCGTAGCGGAAAACGAATACATGGGGGGAGCATTTGTTTGGAGCGGTTTTGATTACAAAGGCGAGCCCCGGCCGTTAGGTTGGCCGTGCATCAACTCTCATTACGGCTTTATGGATATCTGCGGTTTTCCCAAGGACAGCTATTATTATTACAAAGCCTGGTGGACTGACAAACCCGTGCTGCATGTTTTCCCGCACTGGAACTGGCCGGGCAAGGAAGGGCAGGAAATTCCGGTCTGGGTTCACAGCAACTGCCAGGAAGTGGAACTTTTTCTAAACGGCATTTCGCTGGGCAAACAGACTGTGAAGCCTCGCCAACACCTGGAATGGAAAGTGAAGTATGCGCCGGGCAAGATAGTCGCCAAGGGACTGCGAGACGGAAAACTAATCGAAACAACCGTGGAGACCACGGGCGATCCGGCCGAAGTGCGATTGACTGCCGACCGTACCGCACTCAGCGCCGATAACAACGATATCGCCGTGATTACCGTGGAAATTCTTGATGCCGAAGACCGATTGGTGCCGGTGGCAAACAACGAAGTGGCTTTCACTCTAACCGGCCCCGGGAAGCTGATCGGCGTTGGAAACGGAGATTGCAGCAGCCACGAACCTGACAAAGCAAGTCGGCGTTCGGCTTTCAATGGACTTGCCCAGGCCATTGTGCAAACCTCGACGAAATCCGGCAATATCACTCTGAATGCTGAGGCCGCCGGTTTGAAAACGGGAACCGTAACGCTCACCAGCAAGTGAGCAAGCGGTTGTAGAGATCAATTTAATACGAAGAAATACATCTGAAAACCTATCATGGTCATTAGACGGAACCGTCTCAACAGCCGCGAAAGTGATCGTATCAACGCCGGGCTGGATTGTCAGCGTAGCTCCGTTCTCAACATAGACACTGCCAGTATGGATGGAAGGCCCATTTGCCGCCGTCTATGCCTGTGATGAAATCTCGCCGCCGGGAACGGAAGTTGACGGCAATCATAGATCTTCCAGGGGCTCGAAACAGAGTTTCGTGGAAACGGGATTGCGTGAGATTTTGTGAGGGGATTTCAAGCCCCCCCACCCACTATCCACCATCCACTTTATTTCTCTGTGTTCTCTGCGTTCTCTGTGGCAGATCCTTCTGTCCTCCAGCCTCCGGTCTCCAGCCTTTCTTCTGCCCCCTCTGGGCATAGCCCATCCAACAATCGCCCTTTTTCATGAAAAATCATTCCAGCCAAAAACCAGGAAAAATGCCCAAAAATCACCGAAATTGACCAACAATTCAATTTCCATTTTTCACTTTTTTCTGGTGTTTTTACCCCCATCGCTCCGCGCATCTCTCATCTATCCAACAACTTACCCAAAACCCCCCACGTGGCTTTTCTCAAAAATGAAATCCTGACTTTTCTCCAATAATTCATTTTCAAAAATCTCTTGTGGAAAAATCCCAACTCCTTATCCCGCAATCCATTTGCGCGCACCGTCCCCCACAAAACTCAAAATATTTTTTCTCCCCTACTTAAGAGTGCCCCAACCCGTCGCCCCAACCCCTTATTTTCCAACTCCTTAATTCATGCCCCATTGGACGTAAAAATTTTTTTCCCGTCCACGGTGAAAAATCCCAAATCCCCCAAGAAACTATTCCCCTTTCTTTCACTTCATACTGGACCCTGAATCCTGAACCCTGAACCCCGAACCGCTGATTTTGTAGGGTGCGTGAAACGCACCGCCGCGTCTTTCATTGGTGCGTTTCACGCACCCTACTGCCTGAACCCTGAACCCTGCCCACTGCCCGCTATTTGCCGCAATAGTCGATGGTCCGCGCCAGTTCGCTTTTGAGATCTTTGCGCCGGACGATGCGGTCGATGAAACCGTGTTCGAGGAGAAATTCGCTGGTTTGAAAACCTTTTGGTAGTTCGATGCGAATGGTGGCCTTGATGGTTCGCGGGCCGGCGAAACCGATCAGCGCCTTTGGCT
This sequence comes from Thermoguttaceae bacterium, assembly GCA_049516935.1. Classification (GTDB taxonomy): domain Bacteria; phylum Planctomycetota; class Planctomycetia; order Pirellulales; family Thermoguttaceae; genus JBEKIK01. The sequence continues at coordinate 6,680 of JBEKSO010000204.1, read as the reverse complement.
CGGCGAAGATCACGTCGCCCAGCGAGGCGAAGCTGGCGGCCACGCCGCCCATGGTGGGATTGGTCAGGACGGAGATGAACAGCCCGCCCGACCGGTCGAAGCGGGCCAAGGCCGCCGAGACCTTGGCCATTTGCATGAGCGAGAGGATGCCTTCGTGCATGCGTGCCCCGCCGCCGGAGCCGGAGATGATTATGAGCGGCAGTTGTTGCTGGGTTGCCCGTTCGATGGTGCGGGTGAGTTTTTCGCCCACCACCGAGCCCATGGTGCCCATGATGAACGAGGAATCGGTGACGCCGAATGCCACGCGGCGGGCGCGGATCATGCCGGTGCCGACCACGGCCGCTTCGCGCAGACCGGTGAGCCGCTGTTCTTCTTCGAGCCGCTGGGGATAGGGAATTCTATCGACGAAGCCCAGCGGATCGGAGGATTGCAGGTCGGCGTCCCATTCCTCGAAAGTGCCTTCGTCGAGGACTTGTTTGATGCGTTCCTGGGCGGGCACGTACCAGTGGTAATCGCACTCCGGGCAGACGCCGAGGCGTTTTTCCGCTTCTTTGCGGAAGATAGTTTGCTGACAACCGGGACAGCGTTTCCAAAGACCTTCGGGCACGCCGCGCTTGGGGCGTTTCATCAAATTCCGCCAACTGCTGGGATCCGATGAGTTAGATGGCATGTAATAGAGATAAGTGGTCAGTGGTCAGTGGTAAGGGAATGACAGATGGTTAGCAGTTTTTATTAATGGTTTTCCATGATTTTGCCAAAAGCCTACTGCCTATTGGATCCTTCATTGCTTAACGAGGACTTCTTCCGGCTCGACTTGGAGGAATTCCACGCGGCCGTGGCCGTTGGCGGGCTTCCACAAATCGCCCAATTCGCCGTGCACGATAAAGCGGCGAACCAGGCTCAAGAGGGGCTCGGGCACGCAAATGCCAATCATACCATCCTTGTGGCGTTTGAGCAATTTCATCATGGTTGCGCGGACCCTCTGCTCGGCCGCACCGAGCATTTCACCTTCGGGCGGGCAGACGTTTTCCGGCTGCTCCTGCCATTGGCGATAAACCTTGGGATGTTTTCGGCGCACGTCCTTGATCGGCATCCCCTGCCACAGTCCCTGGTTTAAGTTTTGCATGCGATCGAGTTTTCGCATTTTAATGTCCAGGGCCTCGGAAATGGTTTGCGCGGTGCGAAAGGCCGGCTCGCTGGGCGGGGCATAGATCACTTCCAATCCCTTGTCGCGCAATTCCTCGGCCGCCTGCGCCGCTTCGGCCAGGCCTTGCTCGTTTAAGGGGATGTCCAAGGTACCTTGAATCCGCTCTTGCACGTCATAGTCGGTTGTCCCGGGGCGGATAAGCGCTATTTTTAACATTTGTGGTTAAGATTTCCTCTCTAAACTGAATACAAGTCTCTTTTTTAAAGGAGACAGTCGCATTTTTTTCTGGGCTAAAATTGGGGCGGTTCCCAATTTATTAAACGCGGACATTTTTTGCTGATATTGCCATGGCTGTCATTTCTTCAATAAACCTTCCGTAATCGTGGTGGGAAAACAACGCCGAGCCGATGACGAACAAATCGGCTCCCGCCCGGGCGCATGGGCCGATAGTTTCATGCTGAATGCCGCCATCGACGGAAAGCAGCAGGTTTGGATCGGCCATTTCCCGCAGTTGACGCAATTTTTCCAATGTCACCGGATTGAATTCCTGGCCGCCAAAACCCGGTGTTACGCTCATTACCAGCACCAGATCGCAAAGATCAAGGCAACCTTCTAGCGTGGAAACCGGAGTGATGGGATTAAGGGAAATTCCGGCCGCTGCACCGATTTGGCGAATTTCGTCCAACAAGGGGCGGGGTTTGGGCACGGCCTCGATGTGGATCGTCAACAGGTCGGCGCCCGCATGGCGGAATGCGTGTATGTACCGCGCCGGCTCGGATAGCATCAGGTGCACGTCCAGGGGCAAATCGGTGGAACGGCGGATGGCCTCGACCACCGGGATCCCGATGCTCAAGTTGGGCACAAAATGGCCGTCCATTATGTCCAGGTGCAGGGCCTTCGCTCCAGCGCGTTCCAGCCGGCGGATTTCATCTTCAAGATGGGCAAAATCACAGGACAACAAGGAGGGAACCACCAGCGGCGCAGCGTTGTGCAGATCAGTGAGCATCCGTGAATAAAACATAATGCAAACGAGATATATGGGAACAAGCGATGGCGGTCACGACAGAAATTCAAGGATAACTGTCCGGTCGGGCCTTTTTCCCGGCCGCTCTAAGAGTTGTTCGATCGGCAACGCGATCACAATCTACCGCCTGAGTGAGAAACCGGAATTCCGGCCGGCACCGGCATCGAGGCCCGTCCCTCGACATTGTTTATTATATGGGTTTATTTTAGCAGGCGAAGTAATAGCCGTCTGCGCTCCTTTTGGGGGAAACCGCATCTCCTTTCTAAATAAGGAGTTAAGACTAGGTCGGCGTATCTTCGCTTCTGGGTAGATCATCCAGCGATTGAAGATTGAATAGCCGCAGGAAGCGCTCGGTGGTGTAATAATGAGGCGTGCGGCGTTTACCCTCGGGGCGCTGGATTCTCAGCAGGCCGCGGCGCACCAGTTGGGTCAAAATATGACTGCTGGGCTTGCCGCGCATCCGGCTGACGCGCTCGCCGCTGAGCGGTTGTTGGTAGGCCACGATGGCCAAGATGTCGATGGCGGCTTGAGACAAACGCGCCTCGTGAATGCGGCCGTAGAATTTATTTCGCAAAGCCCAATGGGATTTTCTCAGGGTTAGACGATAACCATCGCCCTCGCCGACAATTTGGTATGGGCAGTTGTCGGCGGCATAACGCCGGTTGAGTTCTTCGATCAAGAGGGGAATTTCTTCAGCGGCGACGTCGCGCATCAACTCGGCCGCTCTAGCGGCCGAAAGCGGCCGGTTATCGCGATTACCCACGAAAAACATGGCCTCCAAAATGCTCAACGGGCTGACGGGACAGGAGTCTTGCGGGGCAGGGGGGATTGAAGGTTGATCGGCCGGACCGGGCTCGGCTTCGATCGCCTCTTGAACAATTCCCGCCGGCTGATCGGAAACGGCGGGCGACTGCTCCGCTTGTTCCGCACCCGGCCGCGGCGCGGCGCCCATGACCTGCGCAAAGGCCTGGGCTAATTCATCCAGCGAAATGCCTTCCTGCTTGCGCGGTTCGGTCGGTGGTTCGGGAGATTGGGACATATTCGATATCATAAAGCCGCGACCGGTGGCCGCGGTTCGCCTGCGGGCAAATGCTTTGTTAAGTCCTCGACAATAAATCGTCGTGCTAATTTCAAATGATCTTATTGGTCAAATAACAAAAGTTCATCTTTTCGCTCGCCGACCATCCGCCGCGCGGTTGGAAGAATGCCGGCGAATTCATCGGGCAAGGGGGGCAGTTTCACGCGCCGCATGATCTGGTTCAATCGCATTAATAGTTTGTCGTCTTGGAGATAATCCCACAAGACCGGTTGCCGGCGGAATTCCTCGATCATTATCGACAATCGCTGGGTGGGGCGCGGGGCCATGCGGTTGACGGCGGCCTGGACCAGCCCGGGCTCGATCTCCTGCAAGAGTCGATAATATCGCTCTAAAAGATGCGGATTTTCCAGGGCCAATGCCGCATCGAGCAGGATCTCGACCAAAAGGTGCCCCAGAAAACTCGGACGCAAACCGTCCTGGTCGCGGAGGGTGTCGCGGACCATCACCGTCAATTGCCAGGAAAGTTCGGCAAAGGCCCGGGTATTGTGAAATCGCGCGTCTTCATCCAGGTGACGGCGCACTCCGCCGGCCACTGCCGCCGCCACCGGATCGGCATCGGCCAGAAACGGCTCGACGTGCTTGATCCGCAATCGCACCCGTCGATCGGCGACCGCCAGCCAATCGGGCACGCCCGTGCCCGCCGCGAAATACGGCCGGTCCAACAGCGGCAGCGCATGGGCAAAGTAATTCATAAATTTACCGCGAATATTGACTTTATAAACTATAATTATGCTGAGGGAGATACGATTATGAAATGCCTGTTTTCACGATACCGCGGTTTTTTGCCCCTGGCTACTTTGTTGATCGGAATTGTTTTAGGCGGCTTTCTTCCGCACATACCCTTGCACGCCGTAGCCACCGATCGGGCCGAAACCTACCTCATCGCCACCGGTCTGCTCGATACCGACGTGGAGGCGGTGTATTTCCTCGATTGTCTCACCGGGGATTTGTTTGCCGCCGTGCCGGGCAAGGTCACGGGCGGATTTACGGGTCTGTATCGCTACAACGTTTTGAAAGACCTGCAGGTTGACCTGGCCAAGAATCCGCATTTTCTCATGGTTACCGGACTTGCCGATTTAAGGAGCACAACCAGCCGAGGATATGGGGGAGCGTCGGTTGTTTACGTGGCTGAAACCACTACAGGCAAAGCAGTGGCCTATACCATTCCCTGGGATCGTTCGCGCTGGAACAGCCACACACCGACCCAGGACGTGTTGCGTCCGGTTGGAGTCATATCCTTTCGCAATGTTCAGCCGATTCCACCCGCGACAAAGCCTTAGAGTTTATCCCAAATTATAAAAGTTCAATCACAGCAATAGGATTAGAACTACGAATTCACGGCGATTAAGCCCTCACCCTAACCCTCTCCCAAAGGGAGAGGGGACTTTTGGGATTAGATCTTAATAGATTATGGTTCGCGGCGTGCTTTCAGCATTTTTAGGGCCTCGATAAGTGCCCGGGCCTTGTCTTGGGTTTCCTGGAATTCAGCCAGCGGGTCGGAATCGGCGACAATGCCGCCGCCCGCGTGGAAATAGCATCGGCCACGCTTGATCACGATCGTGCGAATGACGATGCTTAGATCCATCGGCCCGGCGAAATCGAGATAACCGATGGCCCCGGAATAGATGCCGCGTTTGACGGGCTCCAGCCGGTCGATGATTTTCATGGCTTCGATCTTTGGCGCGCCGGTCATCGAGCCGCCGGGAAAACACGCCCGGATCAGGTCCAGTGCGTCGCGACGCGCGGCAAGTCTGCCGCGGATCGTCGAGACCATCTGAAACACGGTGGCATAGTCCTCGATCAGCATGAACTCGGGCACCTCGACGCTGCGAAACTCGCATACGCGGCCGAAATCGTTGCGCACGAGATCGACGATCATCAGGTTTTCGGCCCGGTCTTTGGGCGAATCGGCCAATTCCCGCCGGAGCCGCCGGTCTTCTTCAGGCGTTGCGCCGCGCGGCCTAGTGCCCTTGATCGGCCGGCTTTCGGCAGTACCGTCGGGACGGAGCGAAAGAAATCTCTCGGGCGACGAAGACACTACCTGCGCCTCGGGAAAATTCAAAAACGAGGCGAAGGGCGCCGGATTGATCCGCCGCAACTCCTCATACAAATCCCAGGCCGCGCCGCCGACAAGCGGAGCGTCCATGCGCCGGGTCAGGCAAACCTGGTATACGTCGCCCGCGGAGATATGCTCCTTGATCGTTTCAATCTTGCGACAGTAATCGGCCTGGTCGCACTGGCCGCTGATGTCAATCGTCGTAGGACGAATTTGTAATTCGTCTTGGACAGATTGGAAATCCGTCCTACTGACTTTTCTGACGGATTCGAAACCTGCTATCCGAGCGAACATTTTTTCGCGAACGATTTCGGCCTGTTTACGCGCCGCCTTTTCATCTTCGCCCCGGCCGAGGATCGACAGATATGTCCGGCCGCTGGAATGACAATGGCCCAGAACGGTGGAGAAAAACATGAGGTAGATATCGGGCAAGGCAAGGTCATCCGCGCCACTATCGGGCAATTCTTCAATAAAATAGCCGGCCTCGTATGCAAAATATCCAACCGCGCCGGAAAGAAACGGAAGCGGACAATCGGCATACTCACGGTAATCGACGCGATGGGCGGCAAGCAGTTGGCGCAAATCCTCAAAGGGCGGGGCGATTCTATGCGTCGTTATTGGCTTTTCCAACAGCCGACCGTGGGAATCGGCGAGTTCGATGACTTCGATATTCGCCTGTTTAATAGGCTGGAGGTCGGAGGCTGGAGACTGGAGGTTTATCGCTGGAGAAGAGTGCTGAACCCCGAACCCTGAACCCTGAATTCTTTTTGCGCGATATACCAGCGTGGGATCGCCGCCGATAAAAGAATAACGCCCCAGCCGGCCGGACTGTTTTGCGCTGTCCAGCAAAAATGAATAAGCCGCGCCGCGATAAAGTTCGTAATATCGCCAAAAGGGAAACTCCAGCGGCAATTCGTCAAGCAAATGACAACAAGCAGGCGGTATTCGGGGCAAAGTATCGTTCATTTACGATAAATCTTATGTGTAAGAAGGGAAAAAGGGAAAGGGGGAAAAGGGGAAAAACGGCGCCGTTGGGGCGTCAGTTGTTATTGTTCAATTTGCAGTTTGCATTTTGCAATTCTCAATTTGCAATGAAAAAACATGCTCGCGAAATGAGCTCAAATATCTAAAAAAGGCTCCAATTCCTGGTCTTTTTTACTGTGGGGCCTATTGACAAAACACGGTTTTCCGATCATAAAAGATGTTAGAAAAAATTCTTTTCACATTTTGCGCGAGGAGGGCTAATCATGGCCACGTTCGTGATGTTGGGCAAGTACACCCCCCAGGCCTTGGCCGATCTGAGTCCGCGGCGGACCGATAAGGCCGTGGCGCTCATCAAAAAGCACAAAGGGGA
>JBEKSO010000203.1:0-7610 GCA_049516935.1 Thermoguttaceae bacterium | reverse complement strand
AAATCGCCGCCGCATCGAAAGTACCAGGCGTAAAAACCGAGGTCTTTGTGCAAGGGGCGCTTTGTTTTTCCGTTTCCGGCCGGTGCCTGTTGTCGAGCTGGGCCGGCGGCCGCAGCGGCAACGTCGGCGGTGTTGGCCATGCAGGTTTGCGTGGACATGTGAAATTCGATTTCGGGATATTCCGGGCGCAGGGCCAGGAGGGCGGGATCGCGGACCAAGACGGCGTCGGCGCGGCACTGCCGGGCGAGTTCGAGGATGCGGGCCGCCTGTCCAATTTCGCGCTGGGCCAGATCGATATTCAGAGTTAGATAGGCCCTTGCACCCCGGGCATGTATCGTTTCGACGGCCTTGACGAACTCGCCGGGCGAAAAGTTTTTCGCACGGCGGCGGGCGTTTAGGGTACGCAGGCCGAGATACAGGGCGTCGGCCCCGGCGTCCAGGGCGGCTTCTAATGCGGCCCGATCTCCGGCCGGGGCGAGAAGTTCTAAATCTTGGGGCATTTGCATTACATCAATGTTTAATTTATAGGATTATCTATGCAAACTATTTAATCCCGGGTGAACAGGGCCGGAGACTTTTAAAATAGCGTTTCAAATCCAGCGACATTGAAGTGGCGGTCGTTGGTAAAGGCTTGCTTTAGATCGAGGCGGTGCATGACTGCGAAGGTAAGGCAATCGACAATTCCAGTCCGATCAGCCTTGCTATTTTCATAAATCCGCCATGCGTTTTGCCAGTCTTCAATCGTGGGGAATATTAGTTGTTCACGGGTTTCCAGGAGGTTTCGCAGCAAAAGAACCTCGTGCCGAAAAGGTTGCCGGGCCGCGGCATTACCGCATTCCAGCAAGATGGCGCTTGTAGTAATAAAATCATATCCGGCGTCAACTAGTGCAACAAATGCCCTTTTCGCCGAATCATGCCATTGATCGCTGCGGTTCCAGAGTGCGATTAACCCTACCGTATCCAGAAGAATCGGTTTCATGATTGGAGTTCATCGTGCCGCGCGGCGAGATCGTTTTGGCCGGTTTCATAGCTGCGAGAAAGAATGGCGTGGAGTTCGCCATGCCATGAGTCATCGGTCGGCTGCCGGCTTACGATAGTGGGCGAAAAAACCACCTCGCAATTTTCCGGCAGATCAACCTGTTCCGTCGGGCGGAAAATGCCGTTTTCAAAATGGGCGTGGACGGGTTTCATGGTGATTCTTTCTGAAACTGATTCAAGTATTAATATTATAGCAATCGAAAAATCAGTATGCAAGCGGTGCATTTTCAGGATTTTTTTACCTCACGGATTCCGGCGAAGCGACGGCAGGCATTCATATATCCTTTTTATTCGGCGTTGGCCTTGGATAGCATATCCTGCCAGAAGTCGCGGGCCTTGCGGTGCAGTTCGATTAGCTCGCGTTGCTGTTGGGGATCGTCGAGGTGGATTTGTTTTGCGCGCTCGTAGACCCAATCGAGGAAGAATTGGGCGGCCTTTTTGCTGACGCGGGGCTTGTAGCCGATTTCGACGTAGTACGGCGCGGTCATGGCGAAACGGTAGGTCTTGCCCACGTCGGTTATGGCGCGGAGCAGGAACCAGCCGCTGCGGTCGAAGTGCAGGTTGGGCAATTTGCCGCTTTTGGCATAATCGTCGAAGCGAATGGACTGGTCCACCTGGCCGTTTTTGATGATTTCCAGGTAGCTGATCGGATCGCGTGTGGATAGGGTCAGGCCGATTTCGAAATCGAATTGGCCGCCTGCTTCGGCCTGGAACACGTGGCCGGGCAGTTCACCATCAACAGTCGGGCGCATGAGCGGGCCGTTGGTAATAACGACTTGCCCGGCGCGGAAACTTTGCCACCATTTTTCGTAGGTGAAATCGCCGTCGACGTGGACGTACATGCGATTGTATCCGACGGGATTTGGGGCCACGCCCGAGCTGGAGCCTGCGCTGGGCGGGATGCGCAGTCCGCACTCGAGGACTTGGAAATAGATGAATTGCGACCATAGCGGATTGCCATAGGGGTTGGGATAGTGGACCTTGTCGCGTGGTTTGCCGCCGGTTTCGTGGGGGATGACCGTATCGCGGCAGATATCGCTGTGGGCTATTTGGATGGAATCGACTTGTCCGAGGGCAAGCAACAGAGGCAGGTCCCAGTAAAAGGGGCGAGTGAGATCGACCCAAACATCTTCTTTTTCTTTGGCGTCGTTTATGAATTTGGCCAGAGGCGGATATTCTCCCTGTTCATCGGGCGTTTTTAACGGGGCGGGCAGGTGGAAGAAGAGGGCCTCGCCGCCGGCCCTCGATACCGATCCGGTCATTAGATTGTAGTAGCGGTTGCCGTCGAAGCGGACCAGCGCCTGCTTGGTGGAAACGGGGACAGGCGTCTCACTGCGTTCAGAGGCGGCCCCCTTTTTCAAGTTGGGCAAGGAAATCACCTCGGCCACGTGCAGATCGTCGGCCGACATGAGAAGTTCGATGTCGGCCGCGGGCCGGCGGACGTCTAAATCGCCGGACCACCAACCTTCGGCCGCCATATCGACGAAGCGGTGCAATTCGATTTGCTTTGAATCGTCGGCAAAGGCCTCGAAGGTAAAGTGGCCGTTTTGATCGAGATATTCCAAGCCGCGTTCGATGACGAACGAGTAATTTCCCAGCGGCAATTTTAGGAGGATATGGCCGGGGAAGACGAAATGATCTTGCCAGAATGGCGCTTTTTCGACCCTGCGGGGTTTATTGTTGTTGGGGCCGACCAGGTGCATGCGGCAGGCTACCGGCTTGCCCGTGTCTTTGTCGAGGACCGTTAAATCCAATTGCCCTGTGGCGCCGCGGGCCGGAGCAAAAGAGAGCACAAGCAGGGACAATAAGAGTGCAAATGGAGTTCTATAATATGCTGAGATCGCCATAAGACAACTGTAGCACGCCCCGCCCACCCCCGTTACGGGTTGTGTGCAGGGTAGACCGGCTTGATGAATGGAACCCTTTGGCCCTAGAATATGAAGGAATAGAATATTTGGGGCGGTGGTATAACTTCCGGTCGCAGTGAATGATCACAACAAAATCGCGACCAGTGGTCGCGGCTTTACAGGGCGCTACATGGCTGAGGATTATTACAAAATATTGGGTGTATCGCGCGAGGCCTCGCAAACCGAGATCCAAAAGGCCTATTACGAGCTGGCCAAAAAATATCATCCCGACAAAAATCCCGACGATAAAACGGCAAAGAAGAAATTCCAGCAAATCCAGGCTGCATTCGACGTGCTGGGCAACCAGGAAAAGCGGGAGATGTACGACCGCTACGGCAGTTCGTTTGAGACCCGCGGTGCCGGCGGACCGCAATACACGTACACTTGGGGCGGGAGTCCGGGCGGTGGATTCGGCGGCGGGGGGGTCAATCCCGAGGAGTTTGATTTCAGTCAGTTTTTCGGCGAGCGGTTTGGGGGGGGAGGGCCTGAGGGATTGGGCGACATATTTGGGCAGTTCCGCCGCGGGGGCGGGCCGCGGGGGGCAAAAACCACGGGCAGCGCCAGGCGAGGCGCAGATATCTTAAGCGAAGTTCAAGTCCCATTTACCACGGCCATCGGCGGCGGCGAGGTGCAGCTTACGGTAGGCCGCCAGACGGGCAAGACCGACACTATTACCGTGAAAATTCCGCCGGGCATCGAGGACGGCAAAAAAATTCGCATTCGCGGGCAGGGCGAGGCAGCGCCGCGGGGCGGCACGCCGGGCGATATCCTGATTACCGTGCGCGTGGAAGCGCATCCGTTTTTTCAACGCCGCGGCAACCACTTGATCGTAAAAGTGCCGGTCACCCTGGGCGAGGCGGCGGCGGGCGCGAAAATCGAGGTGCCCACGCCCCGCGGCACGGTAAGCGTGCATGTGCCGCCGGGCACGTCGAGCGGGGCCAAACTACGGGTCAAAGGCTACGGAGTGACGCCCAAGAATGGCGCGCCCGGCGATTTGCTGGCCGAGATTCAGATCGTCTTGCCAAAGAAACTAAATGCGGCCGACCGCGATGCGCTGGGAGAAATCGACAAGCATTATTCCCAAGAGCCGCGGAAAGACTTGCATTGGTGAGTACACGGCGGATTAAAGTGGAAAAATACCGCACACGGCCTCCGGTGTATTCACCGGGGGCTAAATATGAGTGACACACGCACGGGAGCAGTCCGGCATCTGGAAAGTGTATATGACAGATCGACGATTTCGGCCGGAATATCACATCCGGCGGAATGCGGATTTTCAGCGGGCCTATCGGCGGCGTGCGGCAGCGGCGGACGAGCGGCTCTTGGTTTTCGGCTGCTCCAACGATTTGCCGTATCCGCGGCTGGGGCTATCGGTATCGCGGAAATTCGGCAACGCCGTAATGCGGAACCGTTGGAAGCGCATGCTGCGCGAGGCATTCCGGCGTTGTCGTGTGGAACTTCCGGGGGGGATCGATTTTGTGGTGATTCCCCGGGGCGGCGGTGATCCGGAATTAGGAGTATTGATGCAATCGCTGCCGGGGCTGGCAAATCAGGTTGCCAAGAAATTGAATCTAGAATAACCTAACGCAGCATAAAGCCCCAACCATGGCCCCCGGTGTATTCACCGGGGGCTAAATATGGGTTGGGCCGTGTCGGCCTGGAGGATAGGCGGTTCGACCGGACCGACACGGTCCGGCTCTGATGTTTTAACTCTGTTGTTTTTGACTGCGACAGATAAAACTTCATTCGGCGCCGGTCGCGGTTTTATGATATGATGGTATTATGAGAGGCGAGACCGTATATAAGTGTTTGCGGGCGATTATTGCATTGCCCGGCCGGGCATTGATTATTTTGGTCCGCCTGTATCAATGGTTATTGAGTCCATTGTTGGGCGAGCACTGCCGTTTTGAGCCGAGTTGCAGCAAATATTTCATAGGCGCGGTGCAAAAGTACGGGGCTATCCGGGGAACCTGGCGGGGCGTACTGCGTATATGCCGGTGCCATCCCTGGAATCCCGGGGGATATGATCCGCCATGAAAAAGGATGAGTGCCGAATGATGAATGCTGAATTCTTTGAACTGAGAACTGAAAACTGATAACTGAGAACCATGGAAATCATAGGTCTGGGCACTGACATAACTGAATGCCTGCGGATCGCGCGGATGATCGAGCGGCACGGCGAATTGTTCATCAATCGGGTGTACACGCCCTACGAAATCGCCTACTGCCAGAGCCGCAAGCAGGCGACGCAACATTTCACCGGGCGCTGGGCGGCCAAGGAAGCCATACTCAAGGCCTTGGGCACAGGATGGCGAAAGGGAATTTCCTGGCGAGACATGGAAATCCGCAACGATCCGTTGGGCAAACCTGTGATCGCCATACGCGGCGGCGTAAGCGACGTATGCGAGCAACTGGGCATCCGCGAAATCCTGGTCACCATCTCCCACTGCCGCGCATACGCCACGGCGGCGGCCATCGCGGTGGGAGAGAAAAAGGAAAAATCAAACTTGCTGTCGTAATCCCCTGACAGATGCGAACCTGTAGCCTTCGGCTGCGCAGCCCGATGCTCTATTCAATTGAGCTATGGGGGCATACCGCGACCGTCACTCTTGTGTTATAGCAAGGCCGGAAAGGCATCTTCTTCCGCCAAAACTGTATCAACCGCTTTTTCCAACTGCTTAACGTGTTTTTTTCCGGCGCGAACATGTTGGACGACGTCGAAATCCAGCTCAGCGCCGGCATCGGTCGGGAGGGAGTTTTTCACTATAGTCTGTAATGCCGCAATATGGGCTTGTCGGCTGTTTATGGCTGGGGTTATAGGATGCTTATCAATCTTTTCCGCGCGGGACGGCAATTCGTCGCGCAATGAACCAAATATCGGCGCACTCGTAATGTTTTCATATCTTGTGGTAAGAGGTTGTTCCAGCCCGCTTTCGATGATCTTGTGCAACGCCGTCGAATCGGGACGGAGATAAAGCGGCGATTGCGGCGGGAGGCGATTGAAATCCATATCGGTTATTCTAGCCGGGGTAGATTCCACCAAAGCCACGGGCAAGGCTGTATCGGCAATAATTCCGGCGGGTGCGGCAACCGCATCGAGGACAGTATTTGATAAACTATCCGGCGATGCCGGCGTTGACGCCGCCTCGCTATATGCCGGGGCCGGCGCAGCAAGAACCGTGCTATCCGCAAGCGGTCCCGCCGCGATGGCGCTAACGGTCGATGAGGACGGTGCAATTGTGTTGGCGGCGGTCGCTTGCGTCACGGTATCAGGCTGATTTGGGGGCAAAGCATCGGTGGCAAGGGGCGTTAAGGCGCTATTTGCCGCAGTCGGGCCGCCGGGGATGGGGGCAATGGTCAGGGTAGCGCCCGAGCCGATGGTCAATGTGCCGGCAACGAGATTGTCCACTTCTAATTGGGCGCCTGATTGCACTTGCACGCTGGCAGAGGTCGAATCGTTATTTTGGAAATGATAACCGCTGCCGGAAACGGTGATGGAACCAAAGACGGTTGTGGAAGGATAGTCATCATCATTTACTAATTGTGCCGCGCCTGCCGGAAAGATCAAATTATCGCCGGCGGACGGCGCCACGTCGCCGACCCAGTTTTCCGGCGTGCTCCATAGATTATTAACCAGGCTGCCGCCGTCCCATGTATGTGTAGGGGTAATAACGGTGACGTTCTGGAATGTGGAGATGTCCAGTTGGTTGTTGTCGGAGGCGGTGACAGCCAGGCCGATGTCTACCGTGGAACCCATGGCGACGGTGGCGGCGCCGACCAGGGTCCAGGCGACGCCGTCGGCGGAGCAATAGGCGGTGAAGGTATTGCCGCTGCGGGTCAGTCGCACCCAGTAGGGGCTCCAGATGCCGGCGTAGGTGCTGGGGGTGGTGGCGCCACCGCTGGTGGAGCGGTACTGGAAGAATGCGCCGTTGACCGAGCCGGGACTCATGGCCAAAAGCACGTTGGCGGCGCCGGCGCCGACGCCGTCGCGGATCATGACGCCGGCCTTGGCGTTATGGTTGGAGGGGCTATCGCTGGGCACGCTCATTACTTGGGCGGTGATGGAGCCGTCGCCGGTCAGGCTGGTGTAGGCGAAGCGGAAGGCGTCGGCGGTGCCGGTGATTCCGGCGCCGCCGCCGATAAGTTCCCAAGTGCCGCTGTAGGGCGAGCCGGCCGAGCCGGCGGAGCCGGGCGCGCCGACGTCCTGCGTGCTCCAGCCGGAGGGCAGAGCGGTTTGCGGGGTGTGGATGTCGGCGTAGAGGATGCCACGGCCGTTGGTGCCCACATACAGCCGGCCGTAGACGCGGGGGTCGCCTTGGATGACGGTGACCCAGCCGTACTGGTGGGCCAGGTCCGAGATCTCGATCCAAGTGGCGCCTTGGTCATCGGAGCGGAAGAAGCCGTTTTGGCCGCCGACGGTGCCGCCGACAAAGATGGCGGGGTAAGTCTGTCCGGGGGCGGCCATGCCGACGCCTACCTGGTTGGCGGTGGTGACGACGCCGATGGCCAATTGCGTCCAGTTGGCGCCGCCGTTGGTCGTTTGCCACAAGCCGCTGCCGCCCCGGGACATGACCAAGTTCCCGGTCTGCCCCGGCACGGCGCGGATCCAGGTGGCCCCGCTGGGAGCGCTGGAAGTCATGACCGTCCAGTTGGCCCCGCCGTCGG
>JBEKSO010000202.1:0-7628 GCA_049516935.1 Thermoguttaceae bacterium | reverse complement strand
CGTGCTGCTGGAAGGAGAGTCGATTTACGACTTGAAATCCGACCAGCGAGCCAGAATGAGAAAGAAGAAGATAGGTTTTGTCTTCCAGACGTTCAATCTGGTAACTTATCTATCTGCTTTGGAAAATGTACAGATCCCGCTGTATCTTGCCGGGCTGGAGGGCGAGGCCCAACTGGAACGGGCTACATTTTTGTTGGACCGCGTGGGACTGGCCGACAGGCTGCATCACAAGCCCTGTGAGCTTAGCGTGGGGCAGCAACAGCGCGTCGCCTTGGCCCGGATGCTGGCCAATGATCCGGCGGTGATCTTGGCCGACGAGCCGACCGGAAACCTTGATCCCGAGACCACCCAACATGTAATCAAGTTCCTCGAGGACGTAAACCAGGAAGGCCGCACGATCGTCATGGTGACACATGACCCCCGCGCTGCTGAAAAGGCAAAAAATACCCTGCGATTAACCAACGGGGCAATCATCTCGAACAAACAAGACTGGGAAGAATTACATGTTGCATGAAGAGATTCAGAACTGCCCCGACGCGGATGTGAGCTTGACAAGGGGGCCGGGGGCGGATAAAAATTGCCTAACGACAAACTGGTCCTTTGGCAATGCACTAGGCGGCATTATGTGGGATTTTATGGCCGTTACCAAGGCCTTGGCCGATGAAAACCGGGTCCGCCTGCTGCTGGCCTTGCAAAAGCAAGAGCTTTGCCTCTGCCAGCTCATCGAATTTGTAAAACTTGCCCCGTCCACCGTCTCCAAACACATGTCGATTCTTCGATCGGCGCGTCTGGTCGATGCACGCAAAGATGGCCGCTGGATGTATTACCGGCTGGCCGGGGCAAAATCTTCGCCGATCGTCCAAAGGGTCATCAAGTGGGCGCGGGAATCGTTGGCCGACGATCCACAAATAATCGGCGACGCGAAACGCCTCGAACAAATCCTCAAAATGGACGTGCACAAACTGTGCGAAAGCCAATGCCCGCCCAAGTAAACCGGTTTCGTTAAAAAATAATTCCTCGCCCTTTTGATACATGCATGAGTGATTCGAGCAAACAGTCCAAGAAGCTAAAAATCCTTTTCTTATGCACCGGCAACTCGTGCCGTAGCCAGATGGCCGAGGCATGGACCAGGGAACTGATCGGCGATCGCATCGATGCCTTTTCCGCTGGTATCGAAACACGCGGTCTTGATCCGGACGCGGTTAAAGCCATGGCCGAAGCAGGGGTGAATATCAACGGCCAAAGATCAAAGCACGTCAACGAATTGCGGGACGTGGATTTCGATTACGTTGTAACTGTTTGCGACCACGCCCGGGAAAATTGCCCGATAATTCCCGGCAAAGCCAAGGTCATTCATGCGGGCTTCGACGACCCGCCCTATTTGGCGGCAGGCGCCCGAACGGAAGAGGAACGCCTTGCCCCGTATCGCCGCGTGCGCGATGAAATCCGGGAGTTCGTCAAAAATCTGCCTAGTTTAATTGAGGAATGGTCTGCTCGATGAGTGCAACAACGGTAAAAAAACTATCGTTTCTCAATCGCTATCTGACGCTGTGGATCTTCCTTGCCATGGCGGCCGGCGTGGCGCTGGGGCGATTAGCGCCCGGAGCGGCGGCGCTGATCGACAGTTTCAAAATGGATAAGACCACGAGCATCCCCATTGCCGCCGGCTTGATCCTGATGATGTATCCGCCCCTGGCCAAGGTAAAATACGAAGAACTGGGCGACGTATTTCGCAATTGGAAGGTGCTGGGGCTATCGCTGGTGCAGAATTGGGTGATCGGCCCGGTGCTGATGTTCGGCCTGGCCGTGATGTTCCTCCGCGGCGAGCCCGGTTACATGACGGGCCTGATCCTGGTGGGCCTGGCGCGCTGTATTGCAATGGTCATCGTGTGGAACGATTTGGCCCGTGGCGATACTGAATATGCGGCCGGATTGGTGGCCTTTAACAGCATCTTCCAAGTATTGTTCTACAGTCTTTACGCATACGTTTTCATCACCGTGTTGCCGCCGCTCTTGGGGCTCAAAGGCGACGTGGTCGAAGTGACCATCAGCCAGATTGCCAAGAGCGTTTTCATTTATCTGGGCATCCCATTCTTGGCCGGCATGATCACCCGATTTGTCCTTGTAAAATCGCTGGGGCGGACGTGGTACGAACAAAAGTTTATTCACAAGATCAGCCCTATCACGCTGGTCGCATTGCTTTTTACGATAGTTGTGATGTTCAGCCTTCAAGGTGAAAAAATCGTGAACCAACCGCTGGACGTGCTGCAAATCGCCGTGCCGCTTCTGATATATTTTGTCGTAATGTTCCTGGTTAGTTTTTATATGGGCCGCAAGATTGGCGCCACATACGCCCAAACGGCAACCCTCTCCTTCACGGCCGCCAGCAATAATTTCGAGTTGGCGATTGCCGTGGCAGTGGCGGTTTTCGGCATGCAAAGCAATGTGGCCTTTGCCACGGTGATCGGCCCATTGGTCGAGGTTCCCGTGATGATCGGATTGGTGAACGTGGCGCTCTATTTCCAACGGCGTTATTTTGGGCAATTTGAATAAGCTGGAAAAGAATTTGTTCTAGTTGGAATTGTAATCCGCTCTGGCAGCAATCGGCCTGCGACGATATACTCCCCGCGACTTTTCCTTGTCTTGGGCGCTGATGCCATGTTCTTATCTCATCGAATATTAACATTGTTTGCCCGCCGGGCTATTTGTGCAGGCATCCTATTGGCAATCGTTCTTTTGCCGGCTCAAAGCGGGTGCGTCGAGCGGCGGATGACCGTGCGCACCAACCCGCCGGGGGCGCTGGTTTACGTGGACGATTACGAGATCGGCACCACTCCGGTTTCGACCGATTTTACATATTACGGCACGCGGAAGATCCGCATAGTGAAAGACGGGTACGAAACGTTAACGGTGATGCAGCCGATTTCGACGCCCTGGTATCAATATCCGCCGGTCGATTTTATTACCGAGAATTTCGTTCCCGGCAAAATCCGCGATCAACGCGTCCTCGATTACCAACTGAAGCCGCAGATGATCGTGCCCACCGATCAACTTCTTTCCAGGGCGGAGGGATTGAGGCACAACAATTTGGTCGTTCCGGCAGGGGCCGTGGCGCCGCAGCCCAATGGAGTAGCGCCCATTATCCAGCCCGGCGTCCAAGGCCCCATAGTGCAACCGAGCACACCCAATGCCATGCCCGGCGCTTTACCCGGTACTCTACCCGCTACAATGCCCGGCGCTAATCCCTATCCGCCTCCGAATGCTTACCCGCAGCCGAATACTTCAATTCCCCCGGGCGCATCTATTCAGCCGAACGCTTTTTTGCAACCAAGTATGTTGACGCCGCCCGGCTACAGCCCTCCCCCGGACATCGGCGGCCAGGGCGTTCATCAATTACCACCAAGGTGAATGAAGAATGCAGAATGAAGAATGCATTCTACATTCTATTTGATGCCCGCGCCTTTTTGCATGACGCCCTTTACGCCCAGCATTTCGGGGTGCCGGGCGATTTTATCGGAGAAGACTCGGGCGTCGTCGACGATGGGTTTCAGTTCGCGGCTTACTTCGTCGATGTTTCTGGCCGCCCGGTTTATGTGCTGATATAGTTCGGGATTATTTACCAACTGGCCGATGGTGCCCTCGGAGCTGTTCAGGGCCTGGCTGAATTTGAGCATTTCGTTTACGAGTTTGTCTAGCCTTTCCGTGCCGCGGTCGAGGTTGTCGATAAGTCTTTCGCCCCGTTCGCCCAAAGGTTTTGTGAATCCTTCCATATTTTGCAGGTTGCGATCCACCGCGGCCATGGTGTCGCGCATCTTGAGGACCGTGTCGTGGGTGTCCTTGAGCATCTGCGGCATTTGCTGCATGGCCGAGCGGAGTTGATCCTGTGTTTCGCGGTCGCCGATTATATTTCTGGTGCTGGTCATGATGTCGTTGGCCTGATCGACTGCGCTTTTGAATCCTTCGCGGTTCTGTTCGAGCATGGAATTCAGCGTATCCAAGGTGACAGTGAGTTTTCTGCTGGCCGCGCCCAAGTCGCTGCTGGTGCTTTGCACGGATGATATGGTGCTGTCGAATTTCTCCTGGATATTCGCGATCAATTGGGTAGGCTCAGGAGAGTACACGCCATTGAGCTTGTCGCCGTTTTTCCAAAGTTCCGGCGAGATCGGCTCGTTGGTCGAGCGGACGAATTCCAATGAGGCGTCGCCCAATAAATTCGTTAGAATGCGACAAACTTCATTCTTATGCAGGCTGTATTTGTCCTGAATCGCCACGGTAACCTCCACCTTGGTGTCATCGTCGGCAAAGCGGACATTGGTGACCCGGCCGATGAGAATGCCGCTTTTGCGCACGGACGTGCCTTCGTTCACTCCCGGGGCCTGATAGAACGTGATATAAAGTTTATATTCACCGTGTATGATCTTGGGCATTTCACCGAACATGGCTGTTAGTATGCCCAAGATGAGCAAGGTGGCAAAAACCATCAATCCCACGCGAAATTGCATTACTCGTTCGTCCATGATTTATCTTCCATTTGTTTTAAGTAAAAAGGGGTCAGAACTATTTTTTTAAAAAATCCAAACTGAAACACAATCATATTGTGGAATAAATAGTTCTGACCCCTTTTTTACCTATTTTGTTGGCGCATTTCCATCAGTCGTTCGCCCGCCTCGCCGCGCACGAATTGAGTAACGCGGGGATCCGGGCAACGTTCGATTTGGTTTGGGGGGCCGTCGTAAAGTATTTGCGGCTCCTTTTCTTTTAAGCGCTCCAACGGATACATCATCACTACCCGATCGGCCGTTTTCTGCGCGGTACGCATGTCGTGCGTCACAATCACGCTGGTCACCGGATGCCGCCGCCGCGTGCTTACGATCAACTCGTTGATCACGTCGCTCATGATCGGGTCCAGGCCAGTGGTCGGCTCGTCGTAAAGGATGATTTCGGGTTCCAAGGCCAGCGCCCGGGCCAATCCCACGCGCTTTCGCATTCCGCCGGAAAGCTCGGCCGGCTTTTTGCCCAGCACGTTTTCCGGTAGGCCGACCTCGGCCAGCCGAGCGGCAATTATGCGTTGGATTTCCTCGCCCGTTTTTTGAGTATGTTGGCGCATGGGGAAGGCGATGTTCTGGGCGATGGTCATGCTGTCGAACAAGGCCGCCTGCTGAAATAAAAAACCGAAACGGATCCGCTGTTGAGTTAGCTCTTTTTCATGCATGGCGGCCAGGTCTTTGCCGTCGAAATACACCGTTCCCCGGCTAGGACTAAGCAGGCCGATCATGGTTTTCAGCAGCACGGTCTTTCCGCAGCCGCTTTCGCCGATAATAGCCACGGTCTGCCCCCGCAAAATCGACATATTGATGCCGCACAATACCCTGTGCCGGGCGAAATCGACGTCCAAAGAGTCGATTTGGACCAGGGGCTTGTTTGATTCGGTATTAGGTAGCGAAGTAGCGACCATATAATAGCTCTCAGCAGTCAGCTTTCAGCCATCAGTTTTCAAAGGTTAGCTTCAACCACGATATTGCGGCTGATAGCTGACTGCTGATAGCTGATGGCTAACTTGTAATTTTCGGCGCCTCCGGCCAAAGGGTGTAGTAAATGCCGTCGAGGAAGATGCCCAATAACAAGTTTAATAGCATAATAATGACAAAGGAAATGACAAAGGCCGACGTAGCGGCGCGGCCCACGCCCTCAGCGCCGGGTTCGCAATTAAAACCGCGATGGCAGCCGATCAAGGCAATGGCTGCGCCGAAAAATAGGCTCTTGAATATGCCCGCAAACAGATCGAAATGCCCGACAAAGCGCTGCGAGTTCTCCAGATAATGATGCGAATCGATGCCCAAAATATACACCGAATAAAAATATCCGCCTGCCACGCCCATGAAATCGGCCACTATGGTCAGGGCGGGAATGAGCATCAAACAGGCCAGGAACCTGGGCACCACCAGGTAATATATGGGATTTGCGCCCATGCTGCTCAGCGCGTCGATCTGCTCGGTGACGCGCATGGTTCCCAACTCGGCGGCCATGGAACTGCCTACCCGGCCGGCAAGCATCGTGGCGGCCAGCACAGGGCCCAATTCTCGCACTATGGACATATTAATTACAACACCCAACCTGGTCTCCATATTCATCATGCGAAATTGCACGTAGGTTTGCACCGCCATTATCATGCCGATAAAAGTGCCCGTGATGGCCACCACCGGCAGGCTCAACCAGCCGATCTGATAGAAATTCGGCAAAATGGTCTCACGCCGCGGCATGCGCGTAAACAGCCAGCCCAACATGCGATAAGCGAACAGCGAAATGCTGCCCAAGTCGGCCATCCAATCAAGCATCAATTCGCCCAGGTCCGCGATCCAGTTGACAAACCATTGCATCAGCCTGACCGTGGGGGTCTGGGATGTGGATTCGGGAATATTTGATGCTGTTGACATGAAAAGACTATTTAACAACAACTCATTTTACGAATTCAATTTAAATAACCTATTTTTACAATCTTAGTAATGATGAAATGGTACCTTTCTTTATTTCGTCGTTCCGAGTTTTCGGCTTGAGCAAAGATTGCCGGTTATTGAAAATGGATAAGACAGAGAAATTAAGGAAGAACAACCACGTCCGGTGGCACAGGCATATCACCGATGCTGATAAAGAAGACGCACGTGCAAGATGCCCATGCCACCCGTCGCGCATAAATAAGCCCCCCGTGTATTCACGGGGGGCTAAATAGTCAACGATCACACAGATCACAGATTTCAATCGCGGAAATTATGTATTTGTTCCGCCTCCGGTCGATTCTCCTGTGCTGGCGGCGGCAACGGGTTGCGGTTCCGCATGCGGCTCTTCGCCGATTGTGCCGCGGAATACGAGGTGCTTCTTTCCGCCCACGTCCGTGATTTCGACCATAATTGTATTTTTGCCCTGGAACTCGCCTTTTAAGAGTTCTTCGGAAAGCGGATCCTCGACGAAGTTTTCCAAGGCCCTTCGCAATGGTCGAGCGCCGAAATCGAGGTTCGATCCCTTCTTGACCAGGAAGGACTTGGCCTCTTCGGTGAGCACCATTTTCAAGCCGTACTCAGACAAGCGGTTGCGGATCTTGCTCAGTTCCATTTCCACCACGTCGCCCAGGTCTTTTTGCGTCAGGTGGCGGAAGACGATGGTGTCGTCCACGCGGTTGAGGAACTCGGGGCGAAAGACCTTTTCGATTTGTTCTTGCACGCGGTTCTTCATGTTTTCGTACGAGGCGTCTTCGTCGGGTTTTTGGAAGCCGAAGGCCGCTTCGTTTTTGATGGCGTCGGCCCCGGCGTTGGTGGTCATGATCAGGATCGTGTTGCGGAAATCGACGTTCCGGCCGAAACTGTCCGTAAGCCGGCCTTCCTCCATCACTTGCAGAAGCATGTTGAACACGTCGGGATGGGCTTTTTCGATTTCGTCGAGCAAGACCACCGCGTACGGACGGCGGCGTATCTTTTCCGTCAACTGGCCGCCTTCCTCGTAGCCCACGTAGCCCGGTGGAGCCCCGATCAAGCGGCTGATGTTGTGTTTTTCCATGTATTCGCTCATGTCGATCTGCACTAGGGCGTCTTCGTCGCCGAACATGAACTCGGCTAGGGCCTTGGCCAGCAGGGTTT
>JBEKSO010000201.1:0-7647 GCA_049516935.1 Thermoguttaceae bacterium | reverse complement strand
GACCGGCGGTATTAATTCAAGCGGCGGCGACCTGGTAACATGGCCAGTGGCGATTCTGCGGATCATCGTGCTGCTGGTCAAGGTCATGGGAGTGATATTGTTTTTCATGCTTGCGCGTTGGAGTTGGCCGCGGTTTCGCTACGACCAGTTGATGGAAATCGCCTGGAAGGCGATGATTCCGTGCGGATTGGCGAACCTGGTGGTTGTCGCGGTTTGGGTGGAATACGGCGAGCGTTTGACGAAATATGTCGGCTTGCCCTGGATTTGGAGCCTGGTTTTTATCGGCTGGATTGTCATTGCGGCGAGTTGGCTCGTTTTTATCCTTTTCGACCCGACCAGCGCCGATAACCGCCCCAGACGGCATTTGATCGCGCCGGATAGAGAAGTCGAAGAAATTAAGCAGAACTGAAAACTGATTACATGGGAACCCATCGCAACATACAGCTACAACTAAATCCCCCGGTGTATTCACCGGGGGCTAAATAAAATATGAAATCCGACGATAAAAACATCCAGTGGATTAAAATGCCCGAGTTGGGAGCATCGGGAAGATCGTATCTACTGCTGTTTTTCCACGGCTTGACAACTACCTTTCGGCACTTGATCGGCCGCAAAATAACCGTCCAATCGCCGGAGGAAAGGCACGAAATAGCCGATTCGATAATTTATCGGGGCGTTCACCGGTTGAACCGGGACGAGGAAGGCCGGGTGAAATGCGTGGCTTGTTTCCTTTGCGCCACGGCATGCCCGGCATATTGCATCGACATTATAGCGGCCGAAAGCCCCTGGCCGGACCGGGAAAAATATCCCCAGTCCTTCACAATCGACGAGCTTCGGTGCATCTATTGCGGCATGTGCGAGGAGGCCTGCCCCGTGGATGCCATCGAATTGACAAGCCTGTACGATCTTTCGGGCAAAAGCCGGGAAGAGATGATCTTCGACAAAGAAAAACTGCTGAGCATTTACGACCAAACCAAGGGCGCCGAGCCGTCGCGCGAAGAAAGAATGAAGAAGAAGGATGAGGGATGAATTCGGGATTTGAAAAACTGTAAACTGTAAACTGTAAACTGAAAACATATCTTTAATATGTTTACCCCAAATTACATCTTGATATTTGCCACGTTTCTGGCGGCGGTGGGGATGTGGTTGCTGTTACCGCGGGGCGGCGCGCGGGGACGATCTCTGGGCGCGGTGCTGGCCGTAATAGCACTGGGACTGGGCGCTTCGCAGATGCCGTACTTGGGCGATTGGGTCAGCCAAGGCGTGTTTTCAATTTTGGCGGGGGTAACTGTGGTTGCCGCCGCGGCCGCGGTCAGTTTTCGCAAACCGATTTATTGCGCGATCTGGTTTGGGCTGACATTGTTGGGCGTCGCGGGATTGTTTCTCTTGACCGGGGCGCAGTTTTTGGCCGTGGCCACCATTGTGGTGTATGCAGGCGCGATTTTGGTAACCTTCTTGTTCGTGCTGATGCTGGCGAACCAGGAAGGAAAAACGATCTACGACCGCGTGAGTTGGGAGGGCCTGATATCGGCGGCTACGGGAATGGTCATAGTTGGCGTCCTGTCGATGACGATTGGGAGCGTGTTTGCCGCGCCGAATGCGATAGATGCACAGCAAATTTCCACCCCCAGCCCGGATCAGCTGGTTCAGGGTGTGCTTTCACCATATCATGTCGCCAGTTTCGGGATGGAACTTTTTGGCCGGCATTTGATTGCTATCGAAGTTGCAGGGACACTACTATTGGCCGCGCTTGTCGGCGCGGCGGTGATTGTCGCCCAGAACCAAAGGGTTCGGGATTCAGGGTTCAGAGTTCAGGACTCCAGCCCTGACTCATGTACGAATTCCGAACCTTATACCCCAAACCCAGAACCATAAATCCTATACAATATCCGCGCTCCCCGACCATGCTAGGCATGGTGCCCGGTCGCGGCTAAACGGACTGCGGCTAAACTGAAAATCGAAACCTGAACCCTGACCACCGAACCCTGAACCCTAAAGCCATGCCTGCTGAAATCGCTTTGTTGAACAATTACCTGGTCATAGGCGCGGTGCTGTTTGGCGTCGGCTTGATCGGTTTTGTAAGCCGGCGGAACATGATCGTCATGTTCCTCGCCGCGGAGATGATGCTGCAAGGCGTGTCGCTGAGCCTGGTTGCCTGGAGCCGGTTTCACAACGATTTCGGCGGTCAGATGCTGGTGATTTTCATCATAGCCATAGCGGCTTGCGAGGCCGCCATTGCCCTGGCGCTGGTGATAACGCTATTTCAGCGCCGCGGGCAGTTGGACATTGCCGAGTGGCAAACCTTGCGCGAGGCCGATCAATTGCCGTTTCAAGACAAGCCGCTTTCCCAGGCGCCAGGAGAAGAACCCGAATCTTGGCCGCGGCTTACCCCGGCGGGGATTGCGCCCGACGTGCCGCCGGAGGAGATCGATTACCGGAGCGAAGTGTAAGAAATGCTGAATATTGAATGATGAATGATGAATGACATCAAGACACTTTTGATTTTGATTCCGGCTTTGCCATTGGCGGCGGCGCTGCTGACGGCGGTGCTGGGGCCGCGGATATTGCGCGCTCGGAGCCATTGGCCTACTGTTATAAGCTTGTCGATCTCTTGCGCGGCCAGTTTATTGCTGGTATATCAAATACATCAGGAAAATAAGGATTCGGCGGGAACGGGCCTTGCCAAAACCATCTTTGATTGTGAAAAACATGTGCACATCGTTCCACTCTGGTCTTGGGCGCAAACGGACAACGCATATCTCCGGCCGCCGGCCACAGGCAAGGCTCCAACACAACCGCCGGGTTGGGGTAATTTCAAGGTGGAAGTGGTTTTGCGGGCCGATCCGCTTACGGCGGTTATGCTGGCGGTCGTCACATTTATCTCTTTGCTGGTTGCCGTATATTCAATAGGTTACATGCACGGAGATAGGGGTTACTGGCGATTTTACAGCTATATCCCGCTTTTTGTGTTCTCGATGACGATGCTGGTTTCGGCGAGCAATTTTGTGCTGCTTTATGTTTTTTGGGAAGCGGTGGGGTTGTGCAGTTATTTATTGATCGGTTTTTGGTACGAGAAACCGGAGGCCGTGGCGGCGGGGAAAAAGGCGTTTTTGGTCACGCGCATCGGCGATTTCGGTTTCGCCCTGGGCATATTCTTGATTTGGAGCGTATACGGCACGCTGGATTTTCACGACACGGTCGTCAACGGCACAATTACAAACGCAGGCGTATTGGGACAGACGCGATTGGCGGCGCCGGGAATGTTTGCAGGTGGTTCGATTGGCACGGCAATATGCCTCTTGTTATTGCTGGGCGCTTGCGGCAAGAGCGCACAGTTTCCTTTGCATGTGTGGCTGCCCGACGCCATGGAAGGCCCATCGCCCGTTAGCGCGTTGATCCATGCCGCAACGATGGTCACGGCCGGGGTGTACATGCTTGCCCGGTGCATGCCGCTGTACTCGGTTTCGCCGGCCGCTTTGCACGTGGTAACGATTATCGGCGGATTCACGGCCTTATTAGGGGCGTTTATCGCAATAACTCAGACCGATCTGAAACGCATTCTTGCATATTCGACCATCAGCCACATAGGCTACATGTTTTTGGCCATGGGCACGGGCACGCTGATTGGGGTGACGGCGGGCATGTTTCACCTGGTTACGCACGCGTTTTTCAAGGCCCTGCTATTTTTGGCGGCCGGGAGCGTGATGCACGCCATGGGCGGAGTGATCGATATCCGGCAACTCGGCGGCCTGCGCAAGCGAATGCCGGTTACGCATTGGACGTTTCTGTTCGGGGCCCTGGCTTTGGTGGGGATGTTCCCCTTCGCAGGATTTTGGAGCAAGGACGCCATACTGTTGGCAGTGGCTGAAAAATCGCGAGCGGGAGTGATCGATCCGATTTACGAGGTCTTTTTCTGGACCACGCTTCTGGGAATATTGCTCATGGATCTTTACATCTTCCGGCCATTTTTCATATCGTTTTACGGCAAGGAGAAAATTCCCGAAGAGGCCGGCTCGCACGCCCACGAATCACCCAGGTCGATGACAGTGCCGCTGGCGATCCTGGCGTTGGGCTCGCTGGTCGTGGGGGCGTGGTTGGAATGGTCGCAAGGGCTGAGCGATTTGCTTGCCCGCACGCCGTCTCTGGCGTTTTTAGGCGATGCAGTCCATAACACGGCCCAGGAAGAAATGCATATTACTATCGCCATTTGGAGTACGGTTTTGGTGTTGATCGGAGTCTTGTTTACGGCCTGGCTGTACATCGGACCGCGGCAGAAGGCGGTGGAAAAGATAACCGCGGCTTTGGATATGGTCGGGCTGTACCGGCTGTCGTACGGCAAAGTATTTTTCGATCCGCTGTATTTTGCAGTAGTTGTTTGGCCGTTGGAGGTTTTTGCCCGATTTTGCGCCTGGTTCGATCGAAATGTCATCGATTATTTAGTAGATATAATCGGATTTTTACCAAAGCTGTTGGGATCGATGCTGCGGCCGTTGCAAGGCGGACTGATTCAGTTTTACGCTTTGGTAATGATTTTGGGAGTTTTAGTATTGATGGTTGTGCTATTGATGTAAAAAAACCGCATGTAGTTTCGCGATGGAAATGCTTCAAGCGCGACCGACGGTCGCGGCTTTATGGAATGCAGATAAATGCTAAATCCAAGTTCATTATTATTAACGGCGGTGTTTTTTCCGCTGATCGTGGCGCTGCTGTTGCCGAAAGACCGCGAATGGTCGCGGTTGATTGCCCTGATCGCGGTGCTGTTGACATTTGCCGTTGCCGCCATATTGATTTACCGGTATCCGGGCGGGAGCGAACCTTTTGCCAAGACCGATATATCTTGGTTGGGTGGGCAGAGCGCGGATATTCGTTTTAGCATCGCCTTGGACGGCCTGAGCCTGTGGCTTTTTGGATTGACGGCTCTGTTGATGGTCGTGGCCGTGTTGGTCAGTTGGGAAGCCATTGCCGAGCAGGCCTCGCTGTATTATCGGTTGCTTTTAATACTCGAGACAGGCATGTTGGGCGTATTCACCGCCCGGGATATAATTCTTTTTTACGTGTTCTTCGAGTTCACGCTGATACCGCTGTTTTTCATCATCGGCATTTGGGGGCACCAGCAGCGGAGATATGCGGCGATCAAGTTTTTCATCTTCACCTTGGCCGGAAGCATGCTGACTTTCCTGGGACTGCTGGCGATTGTGATATGGGATTACTATCATCCGATAGGCGATCCGGCGACCTGGAAAATGACATTCTCTATTCCCGCGTTGACCGGGAGTTTGGCGATTCGGCCCATGGATCCGGCGGTGCAGATGTGGATATTTTTAGCGCTGTTTGCCGGGTTTGCCATTAAAGTGCCGTTGGTTCCATTGCATACGTGGCTGCCGCTGGCGCATGTCGAGGCGCCCACGGCCGGGAGCGTAATCCTGGCTGGAGTGCTGCTTAAGATCGGGGCATACGGGTTCGTGCGATTCAACCTGGCGATGCTGCCTTATGCCTCGGCCTGTTTCATGCCCTTTGTGCTTTGGCTGGCGTTGGCTGGCGTTATTTACGGTTCCCTGGTCGCGTTGGCTCAAAAGGATATCAAGCGGCTGATCGCCTATTCCAGCGTGGGTCACATGGGATTCTGCATGATCGGATTGTTTAGCGCAACTCAATTAGGCATCGAGGGCGGAACGCTGCAAATGATCAATCACGGCCTGTCGACCGGCGGGTTATTCGCGGTGGTGGGCATGATTTACGAACGATACCACACCCGGCAGATTGCCGATTTCGGCGGTTTATCGCGGCGCCTGCCAGTGCTCAGTTTCTTTATGCTGGTGCTGACGCTTTCCAGCATCGGATTGCCCGGGCTAAACGGATTTGTGGGGGAATTTTTGCTGCTTTTGGGCATGTTCCAACGCGGTTGGATGGAATCCGTGCCTGTTTACGCCTGGCAATTCCGCGTGATTGCCGTACTGGCGGTGTCGGGCGTGGTTTTGGGGGCCTGGTACATGTTGTGGTTGGTCCAGCGAGTTTTTTACGGCCCGCTGAAGGAACCGCAAATTGAAGGGCCGAATGTAGCCGTCCGTGATCTCTGCTTCCGCGAAATCTTCGCCCTGGCTTTGCTTGTGATTATTATCGTGTGGATCGGCCTGCAGCCCCGGTTTTTCCTGGATCGCATGAGTCCCACGCTTAAAAATTTGACTGCCGGCGTAATAAGGGCGGCAGAAGCAAGGGGGCAGGGGGCCAGGGTTCAGGGTTCAGGGTTCAGGGTTCAGGATTTAACAATTAATTCGGAGTATAAAGTACGGAATACGGAGTACGAAGCAGGGAGCAGGGATATATGCATCGCGTGTTCGAGCCCCGGTGTTTGTTCCGCGCTTCCTTGTTCGCTTTTTCCACCCGGAATTTTCATCCTTAATCCTTCATCATTCATCCTTCCTTCTAAACCGGGGAATAAATTGCCCGGCCCAATTTACTAACTATCATGACAACCGCCACACTTTACTTTCTGCTGCCGGAGATCGTGCTTATTGCCGCGGCGGTGGCGATTTACATTGCCGGGGCGTTTTTGCAAACGCAAAAGGCTTGGGGTTGGCTGGCTTTGGCGGCGATTGTTTTCGCCATGGTCTGCTTGGGCAATCAAAACGGTGCAACAGGCGGCGGTGTTTTAATTAGCGACGGCTTTGCCCTTTACATCCGTTGGCTGACTTTGGCGTTGGGATTGCCGCTGGTTTTGATGAATTTCCGGCCGCTTGCCTGCGGCGGCACGCAGGAGGCAATTGGATCGCTGTTGCTGGTGATTGCGGGCGGAATGCTGGTCGTTTCGGCCAATGATCTCATATTGTTGTTTGTCGCCTTGGAATTGATATCCATTCCCACCTACATCTTGCTGTATCTCGGTCCGGGCGACGTTGGCAGCCAGGAATCGGCGGCGAAATATTTCTTTTTAAGCGTGCTTGCCTCGGCCATATTGCTTTACGGATTCAGTTTTATATACGGCACAGCGGGCACGATGAAACTGGACGGCATTCGGATGGCGATGACAAGCCTGTCGGACATGCCCTGGGGTTTTGATAACCTTGCCAAACTGGCCTTGCTGCTTACTTTTGCCGGATTGAGTTTTCGGCTGGCGGCAGTGCCGTTTCATTTTTACGCCCCGGACGTGTATCAGGGGACGAGCAATTCGAACGCCGCTTTGCTTTCGGTCATTCCCAAGGCGGCCGGATTGGCCGTTCTGGTGCGATTGGTTTGGGCGGCCATGTCCGGCTTGGGACCGTTCGCCTGGCAAATTACCATGGCGGTGGCGATATTGAGCATGACCCTGGGCAATAGCATGGCTCTTTGGCAGGACAATATTCGCCGGATGATGGCATATTCTTCGATTGCGCATGCCGGATATTTGCTTATCGGTCTTACGGTGGCCTTGGCCGCCGGTACCGGCCCGGCGAGTTCATGGGACGGAATTGTAGCGCTCATGTTTTATTTATGCGTCTACACAGTGGCGACAATTGGCACATTCGCGATGCTGGAGTATTTGGGACAACCGGCACGGCGTGTGGAAGGCATTGAGGAATTGGCCGGGTTGGGCCGCACCCGGCCGGCCTCCGCCGCGATGATGGCGATATTCATGTTCAGTCTTACCGGCATCCCGCCATTAGCGGGTTT
>JBEKSO010000200.1:0-7647 GCA_049516935.1 Thermoguttaceae bacterium | reverse complement strand
ACTGATGAAGGTGTAAAGGCCCTCCAACAATCTCTGCCGAATTGCAGAATAATGAAGTAGTAAACTCCATAAGGACACTATTGTGCGGATCATATCGTTTACTGTCATCGATTACTCCTTTTTCCCTATCTTCAATTATTGACCCATGTTATGACACAAAAAAGATGAATAATCTTTTTCCCCTTGAAATTGGGCCAAGCACTTTTCTACAATAGCCCCGCCAATAACATAGCCTGATAAATCAAAAGCCAATAAATCCTGAGAACCAACCAGTGCAAAACGTGGAAATATCGCGATTTGATGCCCAACAACATGTATCTGCCTAGACATTTATAATCCCAAATACCCGGAGCCACTTGCAGCCCCAAAGGGGCAGAAATTCTTCCAGCCCAGGGCATCGCCCTGTGGATGGAGGGAGAAAGGAAATATTTTGTCGGTCCAACGGACCAACCCTTCCTGTTGACGTCGGAGGGAAAAGTTGGCCCGTTGGGCCGAATCGGGAATGGTTTGGTTTATCTTCCCCAGGGCGTTGCCCTGGGCTGGGTGAACACTGGGCCTTCGGCCAAATAAACGCCACAATTCCGACCATTACTCCGCGATTGGCAAATTGCAAAAAGTTATAAAATACGTATTTTGATGACCAACACTGTTGAGGCAGCAATTATTTGCTTTTGCGCGGCGACAAGAAATGTCTTGGCAATATGCGATCAAAGAGCGCGAGTATAATAGATGCGCACCAGCAGATTAGAAAATATCCCAGCCAGATAAAAATATTTGCGCCGAACTTTCCATAGAGGAAACGGATTGCTATGCCGTGGATCAGAAAAAACGGGAAGGAAGCATTTCCTAACAGGCGGAAGCTCCGGATATGAGCCGACCAACTTAGTGCGATAAATATCAAACAGGCAATTACTGTAATCAGTGCACCAAGCAAAAATCCGGCCCATGGCAGGGCGGAAACAACTTTCGGGATTGGTAAATAGTTTACACTCTGCAGCAGACAAAAACTGGCGACAATATAGACCGCCAGAAAAACAATCCCGCCCGGCAACCGCGCACGCTGGCTAAAGAACATCCCCAAAAACACGCCCAAGACAACTTCCGGCAGGCGGAATATGGGCGACCAATTGACGCAAATTTCCTCGGCCTTTTCGGAAAAGTAAACGCATACCGGAATTGTCAGGGCAAAAGAAAGTAAAAATGCCGCAATCAGCACGATCACAGGATGAATCTTGGAAAGCAACCATTCAATAAGCGGCAGCAGCAGATATACCTGCAAAATAAAGGGCACGAACCACATCACAACCGAAAGGTAGCGATAGCCAAAGTATTGGCTTAGGCCCAGCGAACTGAGGATCAACTCGACGGCGTTGTAAGGCCGCCCAAGGCCCGAGGGATAGACGTAGCTTGCCGCGAAAATCAATAAATTGACGATTATGAATATCGGAAACAGGGCGATGAGCCTATCGCCAAAGTATCGGAAATACGAACCGGTGTCTGTCACATGCGTGCGCGAGAAACACAGGTACGCGAGACCCGCCAAGACAATAAAATATCCGACCGCAAAATGGCCATATTGCGAGAGCGGATAGTGCGTATTCACACCAACGTGAAAATAGAAGATCGCCGTCACGGCCAGTGCCCGGCCAAGATCGACTATCGGTGAGAGAGTGCTTTTCGACAACATATAAAGTGATTTTATGATGCTAAAGAGGGGGCGCTTACAAACCTCATTTATAATGAAATCGAAAAAAGCACAAGAAAACCTTTTGCTTTTATAAAAAATGATTATAATGCAAGGTAGCGTGTGGTTCCATGTCCCCTCAAACTCTTCTTTTCTTAGGAGGGTGGACCATGAAAGAGCAAACTCGCGAAGATCCGAAAATCCTCGCCGCCGCGGAACGGCAAATGCAGGCCTGGGCGAAGAACGAGGAAATTGCCGACCGATCTGTTGGCCGAAAATTCCATCCAGCCCATGCCGGGCAAGAAAAGTGCTTTTTGACCGTATCCCGGGAGGCCGGCGCGGGCGGAAGCGAAATAGCCGCGATTGTCGGCAAACGGCTGGGTTGGAAAGTGCTCGACAAAAACATCCTGGACCACGTGGCCGAACGTTTCCATCTTGACCGATCGATGCTAAAACTGGTGGATGAAACCCACAGCAACTGGGTCTACGACGTACTTGGCACGTGGATGGACAGCACGGTCATACCTCACGAAACCTACGTTTCGCAATTAACTCGCATAATTCAGGCCGTTGCCCGGCAATCGAACATTATATTCGTGGGACGAGGGGCCAGGTTCCTTTTGCCGCGCGAGAAAGTGCTGGCCGTACGGCTGGTGGCGCCGGAAGTATTTCGCGTAAAGCGGCTCATGCGTGTCTTCAATCTCTCCGAGGCCGACGCTCGCCGGTACATGCACGAGACCGATAAAGGGCGCCGCGAGTTTGTGCAAAGGTTTTTTCACCACGACATCACCGATCCGCATCTTTACGACCTGGTGATCAACACCGAAGGCTTGGGCATCGAAGGCGCGGCTGAGGAAATCGTCGCGGCAATGTGCCATGAAAAAGCGGCGGCAATTTTGAAATAGATGCGTTTTGCGATTGAGATTTTGCCCAAAAATGGTGTAAAGCCGCGACGGGCACCAACCGAAGGTTGGTCGGTCGCGGTAGTAGATGTATAAAGTCATCTTTTTTCCGCAAGCGCGACCACTGGTCGCGGCTTTGCAAGGAAAATTTGAGCCCACCCGCTCGGGGTAAAAATGGCTTCCTACAGGCGAACCATTTGCGGGATATTTTCTCCTTTAATAATCTGCCCATAAAAGCGTATCAATCTCCGGCCGTAGCCCCCCTTGGCGGTTGCAAAAGAACACGGTTATATTATTGTGTTTCTACCGAGTAGATTCAGCAGTTTCTACCCCTACCCGGATACATAACATGACTACAATTGCCATTTTAGGAGCGACGGGCTATACAGCCTTGGAACTGATAAAAATCCTGCTTCGCCATCCCGAGGCGGAGATTGAGGCGGTAACCAGCCGGCAGGAGGGTCAGCCGCCGATCGCCATGATCCACCCCTCGTTGACCGACCGCCTGGAATTGCGTCTGGAAGATCTCAGCCCGGCCGAGGTCGCCGCCCGGGCCGAGTGCGTGTTCAGTTGCCTGCCCCACGGTGCAAGCGCCACGGTCATTCCACATTTATTGGATGCAAAAGTGCGGGTGGTCGATTTCAGCGCAGACTATCGCCTCAACGACGCGGAAGTCTATGCCCAATGGTACAATCAGAAGCATGCCGATCCCCAGCGATTGGGAAAAGTGGCCTATGGCCTGCCCGAGTTGTTCCGCCAGCAGATTAGCTCTTCGCAGTTGGTGGCGAATCCCGGTTGCTACTCGACATCGGCGATTTTGGCCTTGGCGCCGCTGTTGAAGGCGGGATTGATCGATCCCAAGTCGATAATTATCGATTCGAAAAGCGGCGTTTCCGGGGCGGGGCGAACCCCGAAGATGACCACGCACTATCCCGAATGCAATGAAAGTATTTCGGCCTATAACGTGGGCCGGCACCGCCACACACCCGAGATCGAGCAGATTCTGGGCACTGCCGCCGGCACTACGGTGGAGGTTATTTTCACGCCGCACCTGGTGCCCATGGATCGGGGCATCCTCACCACCACTTACAGCCAGCCGATCAAGGAAGTTAGCGAAGAAAAGGTAATACAAACGATGCGCGATTTTTACGATGCGGAACCGTTCATCCGGGTAGTCGATCATTTTCCCGGCACCAAGGACTCGATGGGAACGAACTTCTGCGATATCACGGTTCGGGTAGTGCGCGGCAGAGTGCTGACGATAAGCTGTTTGGACAACCTGATAAAAGGCGCATCAGGCGCAGCGGTGCAGAATTTCAACCTGATGTTCGGTTATCCAGAGACGACGGCATTGTAGGGCTCAGGGTTCGGGGTTCAGGGTTCAGTACTCGAGTTGAAGATAAAATTCTGAACCCTGAACCCTGACCACTGAACCCTTAATAGGAGAGGAGAGAAACAAACGATGTCGATTACGGTACCCCAAGGATACCTGTTGGCCGGGGTGCATTGCCGCATCAAGCGCGATTCGCAAAAACCGGATTTGACGCTGGTGCTCTCGGAAACGCCGGCATCGGCCGCGGGCGTGTACACCCAGAATTTGGTTTGCGCCGCGCCGGTGGTGCTCGATCGCAGCCGCACGCCGAGCGATCGGATCCGCACAGTGGTGATCTGCTCCGGGGTGGCCAATGCCTGCACGGGCCAACGGGGATTGCGGGACGCCGAGGAAATGGCCCGTATAGCGGCGGCCGCATGCGGCGCCCAGGGCGATCAAGCCCTGGTGCTATCGACCGGCGTGATCGGGGCCTTTCTGCCCATGGACAAGATCGAACAGGGCATTTCCGCGGCCGCGGTGAAATTGGGAAACAACGAGGCCTGCCTGCTTTCCGCAGCCCGGGGCATGTTGACCACGGACACCGTTCATAAACTGGCCGGCCGGAGCGTGAAGATCGACGGGCGTGAAATCCGCATCACCGGCATGGCCAAGGGCGCGGCCATGATGGGGCCCAACATGGCCACCATGCTGGCGTTGATCATGACCGACGCGGCCATGGATCCGGCCACGGTCCAGGCTGCGCTCAGTGCGGCCACGAGCGACAGTTTCAATTGCATCAGCGTCGACGGCCACATGAGCACCAACGACACGGTGCTGCTGTTGGCCAATGGAGCGGCCGGCGGTCGGCCTTTGGCAGGCAAAGATTTGGAAATCTTTCAAAAGGCGCTCGATGAAACATGCGTAGATCTGGCCAAATCCATACCGGGCGACGGAGAGGGCGCCACGCATCTGATTACCATCGAACTGTCGGGCTGCGCAGATCGCGATTCAGCCTTGGCACTGGCCAAGACCGTGGCCAACAGCCCGCTGGTGAAGACGGCCATTTCCGGCGCTGATCCTAATTGGGGGCGGATCGTTTCGGCGGCCGGATACGCCGGAGTGCCCTTTGATCCCAACGGCGTGAGCCTGCGCGTGAACGGATTTTCGCTTTACGAAAAGGGGGCGCCCACCGAGTTTGACGGACATGCCGTCTCGCGGTCGATTCGCGATAATCGTGATACCTTGGTCCAACTCGAATTCAGCGAGGGCACGGCCTTCCGCCGCTTCTGGACAACCGATCTGACGGCCGAATACGTGCGGCTTAACGCCGATTATCACACGTAAGCCGGACCGCGGCGAATAAGGAAAAATAGTCCTACTCTGTTTGGGTCCGGTAATGCGCGATTTATCCGGGCCGACACGGCCCGGCTCTGATAATCAGTCCCGGTTCTGATAATTAGTCTCGATTCTGATAATTAGTCCCGGTTTTGACAATCCGCCGGGCTCGGAATGACGCTTGCAAAACTAGTGGAATTACGTCTATCGGCGGGGACCTTGACGATTCGGCAAAGGTCGTCAATACTTTTGGAGACGCGAAATCTCGCCCTATCAATCAGCACGGGAAAGGACTCTAAATAATGATGAAACTTCGCCTGGTTATACTGCTTCATGCCTTTATTTTCTTATTAATTGCAGGGTGTGGGAAATCGACTTCCAGCAGGGGAGAAATTCGCGTTGAAGGGTCCGACACCATGGTGAATGTCGCCCAGGCCTGGGCCGAAAACTATAATAAACTGCATCCGGAGATAAGCGTTCAAGTCCTGGGCGGAGGATCGGGCGTGGGAATTGCCAGCCTGATCGACGGCAATTGCGACATGGCCGATACCAGCCGAAAAATGAAAGAAGATGAAATCGCCCGGGCAAAGGCCAATCACGGCGCGGCCCCCATCGAGCACATCGTGGGTTACGACGCTTTGGCCATTTATGTGCATAAAGATAATCCCCTCGACACGATATCGCTGGAAGAACTGGCTGAAATTTACGGCGATGGGGGGACAACAACCAATTGGTCTCAGTTAGGGGTCAAAATTCCCTCCGGCGCCGATAAAATCACCTGGGTCAACCGTCAAAACAGCTCGGGCACATACGTCTATTTCCGCGAGGCCGTGTTGGGCGATAAACGGGATTATAAAATGGGCTCGATAAATCAGAGCGGCTCGAAGGACGTGATCTCATTGATTGCACATACGCCCGGCGCCATCGGATATAGCGGAATGGGTTACGCGACCAGTGAGGTGAAAATGCTCAAGGTTTCGTGCAAGAAAGGCGAGCCGGGCGTGCCCCCCACCGTGGAGAACGCCCAAAATAATACGTATCCGATTACCCGGCCGCTGCAAATATATACCATAGGGGAACCCAAAGGCGCGATAAAAGATTATATGGATTGGATCAAATCGGCTGAAGGCCAGCAAGTGGTTTTGGATAAAGGCTACGTGCCGGTGTTCAAGCATGATAAATAATGCGGCGAATTCCGGCGCTGGGGGTAAAACACCCTTTTCAATAACCCGGCTGCTTCGGGTCGCTTCACAGCGCGCTGAGCCGCTTATAGAACTGCTGATCCGGCTTTGCGGCTGGAGCGCGATTCTTTTCGTGATCGCGATCTTTTTTTTCGTCTTCCGCGAGGCGGCGCCGATGCTTTTCGGCGGTTTGAATTTAGCGGAATTTTTCAGTAGTCCGATTTGGCAGCCGACTTCGGAGGTGCATCCGCAATACGGGATTTTGGCGCTGTTGGCCGGTTCATTGTCGGTAACAGTCCTGGCTACAGCGCTGGCCATGCCCTTGGGACTGGGAGCGGCAGTTTACATTTCGGAATTTGCCGGCGGAAAAAGCAAAGAGATTCTAAAAATTTCCGTGGAATTGCTGGCGGCCGTGCCCTCGGTTGTGTGGGGATTCATCGGCTACATGGTTTTGGGGCCGATAATAATCAAACTTACCGGAGCGCCGGTGGGAGTGAATCTGCTCAACGGCGGAGTGATTTTGGCCCTGATGAGCGTGCCGATTATCGTTTCGGTTGGAGAAGACGCCTTAAAGGCCGTGCCCGACTCCTACCGCGAGGCGGCCTTGGCCATGGGGGCCAGCCGCTGGGAGATCGTTTATCGCGTGCTTTTTCCCGCGGCGAAAAACGGCTTGTTGGCCGCCGTGCTATTGGGCATAGGCCGGGCAATAGGCGAAACCATGGCGGTGCTTATGGCCACCGGCAACGCCGTGCAGATTCCGCGCAGTCTGCTCGATCCAATCGCCACGCTGACGGCGACCATCGCCTCGGAATTGGGTGAAGCTGTGCAGGGCAGTACGCACTATCGAGTCTTGTTTCTCATCGGCGTGGTGTTGTTCGTGGTAACGTTCATCGTCAACCTGACGGCCGATTTGGTAATCAAGGGATTTCGCACTGAAAAAGAAAATTAATCACAATTAAGTGCAAGTAAAGGGAAAAGGGGAAATTGGGGAAAAGGGAAATGACATTATCAGTTGATGCGGAATTATTTAATGTTATGTCTCTTAAGTGTTTTTCCATTTTCCCCCTTTCCCCTTTTTCCTTATTACACAAATAAATGTTCTATTGAGAATTAAATTGGAACCGACTCCGAAAATACCCGCCGAGGGGCTTGAGTATGTGCTTCTCACCGGCGCCGAAATCAAAGCGGCAGCCGCGTCCGAGCCTTCGTTTGCCAGCATGGAAGAAGCCTTGC
>JBEKSO010000199.1:0-7667 GCA_049516935.1 Thermoguttaceae bacterium | reverse complement strand
CCGGAGGGAGCACGAACATCGACGCCGCGCTGCGCACTGCTTTGGGTCAAATCCAAGATGCACGGCGGCCCAGCTACATCGTTTTCCTCACAGACGGATTGCCCACCGCCGGCGAGACAAACGAGATGAAGATTGCCTTGGACGCCAGGCAGGAGAACAAGTACCATGCGCGGATTTTCGCCTTTGGGGTGGGCTATGACGTGAACTCCCGCTTGCTGGACAAGATTGTCCGCGACAATTTCGGCCAGAGCGAGTTCGTCCGTCCCAACGAAGACATCGAGGATCGCGTCAGCCGGCTGTACAACCGCCTGGAATCGCCAGTGATGACCGGCGTAAAAATACAGTTTGTCTTGGACGAGATGAAAACGGAAGAAGGCAGCCTTGTAAATCGGGTATATCCCAAGGACGAGATGGATCTATTCGCGGGCGAGCAGTTGGTGCTGGTCGGCAGATACAAGAGGCCCGGCACGGCAAAAGTGATTATTCAAGGAACGGTCGGGCAGAAGGAGCAGAAGTTCGATTTTCCCGCCATGTTTGTGGATAAAAGCGGGGACGAGAGTTTTGCATTTATCGAAAAACTTTGGGCAGTGCGCCGGGTGGGCGAAATTCTCGACGAGTTGGACCTAAAAGGCAAAAACGATGAATTGGTAAAGGAACTGGTCGAGTTGGCCACCCGCCACGGCATCCTTACACCCT
Organism: Thermoguttaceae bacterium; assembly: GCA_049516935.1. GTDB lineage: Bacteria > Planctomycetota > Planctomycetia > Pirellulales > Thermoguttaceae > JBEKIK01. The sequence continues at coordinate 6,971 of JBEKSO010000199.1, read as the reverse complement.
ACACATCGTTTATGGCCAATGAGAACGTAAACATTCACGATGTCGCCTCCAACGCAACCTGGGCCGACCGCCGGCTGGAGGCATTGGACGTATCCGACGGCAGCGCAGGATTTACCCAACGGGCGATGAAAGGCGGAATGCAACGTGTCGCACAAGCCTCGGCCCCTTCAAGCGGAGGCGCTTTCGGCTATGGGGCCAGGCCGGTGGAAGTACAGGAAGCCTTGAGTGTTTTAAGCTCTACGCCCGCATTCCAAAGCGGCGGCGGCGCAGGCGGGGCTTATGCCGGAGGCGCCGATAAGGAATTGGCCGACGTGTCGCAAAATATCCGCAACGTTGGCAATCGGACTTTCTACCAGCGCTCCGGGCGCTGGATCGATTCGTTGCTGAGCGCCGATCAGGAATCCAATGCCAAACGAATCAAGCAATTCAGCGACGAATACTTTGAACTTGCCCGGCGCCACGGGCGCACGCTCTCGCAATACATGGTTTTCGACGAGCCCGTGCTCCTGAATCTGGATAATCAGGCGTATCTTATCGAGCCATGACTAAAAGCTTCTAACAAAATGAAGTTAAATGTCAATATGGGTGCCACTGATTGCTTGCAAGCAGTGTTTTTCCGGCAGTTCAATCAGCACTGCTTGCAAGCAAGCAGTGGCACACGTCATTTTGTTAGAAGCTTCAAGAAATTATTTGAAAAGTCCCCTCTCCGGGCACCGACGGGCACCATGCGTAGCATGGTCGGTTGGTCGGGAGAGGGATAAGGTGAGGGCTGCTTGACTCTCGCAGAACAATTCCCGATTGACCATACCCCCTTACTGCCAGTAAAATCGTCACTTTAAGTCAAGAAGACGCAACTTTCGGCAGTAAGAAAAATGGCTGATCTTAAAATTCATCGCGTAACGACCCGGCGGCAGAAAAGGCAGTTCTTGGACTTCCCTTGGGTTTTGTATGCGGGCGATCCCAATTGGGTCCCGCCGCTGCGTTCCAACCAGAAAGAATTAGTAGGCTATGCACCGCATCCGTTTTACGTACGGAATTCGGTGCAAACTTTTATTGCCACGCGGGGCGATGAAGTTTGCGGGCGGATCGCGGCCATTCTCAACCAGGGGCACAACGTGCATTACAATGAGCGCCGCGGATTTTTCGGCTTTTTCGAGTGCCGCGACGATCAGGAAGCCGCCGCCGGATTGTTCGACGCGGTAAGGCAGTGGTTTGCCGATCAAGGCGTCTATAAACTTCGCGGGCCGACCAATCCATCGCTTAATTACGAACTGGGTCTGCTGATAGACGGTTTCGATTCTCAGCCCACCTTCATGATGACCTACAATCCGCCATATTATGAGCGGCTCATCGAAAATTACGGTTTTCGCAAGACCCAGGACCTTTACGCATTCTGGGGGCATTTGGACATGCTCCCGGCCATTGCGGCCAAGTTAAAGCCCATCGCCGACCAGATCGTCGATCGCTACAACGTCAAGTTGCGTCCGATGGACAAATCGAAGTTCAAGGAAGACGTGAGAATGTTCCTCTCGCTTTACAACCGGTCCATGACAAATACCTGGGGATTCGTGCCCATGACGCCCGCCGAAGTGGATCACATGGCCGAGGGACTGCGTTTTCTGATAGTGCCGGAAATGACCGTGGCGGCGGAAATCGACGGCCAGGTGGTGGGCGTCGCCTTTGGCCTGCCCGACTATAATCCCCGCATCAAGGAGATCAAGGGCCGGCTGTTTCCCTTCGGCGTTTTCCATCTCCTGCGAAACAGGCGGGCCATTAAAAAGATCCGGCTGATCAGCACCAACGTATTACCCGAGTATCAACGCTACGGCGTGGGATTGGTACTGATGCAAGGGCTGGTGCCCAAGGCCATGGAGTGGGGGCTGCAAGAGGCCGAATTCTCCTGGGTTCTGGAATCGAACTCGCTTTCTTACGGAAGCCTTAAAAAAGGCGGCGCGAAAATCACCAAAACATACCGGCTTTACGATTATGAGGGTTCGGAAAGGAGTGGACAGTGGACAGTGGACAGTGGACAGAGGACAGAGGATAGTGGGCAGCGGGCAGTGGGGAGTGGACAGTTGGAAATTCGAGAAGTTCGCACAAGCGCCGATTTGAAGGATTTTATTCGTATTCCCTGGCGCATTTATAGGAACGATCCGCATTGGGTCCCGCCCTTGATCGTCGAGGTCAAGGAATTTCTCAATCGCCGCAAACACCCTTTCTACATGCACGGCGATGCGGCACAATTCCTTGTCCTGCGGGATGGGCAACCGCTGGGCCGAATACTCGCCAGCGACGATCCGCGCTACAACGAAGGCCATGCCAGTAATTTAGGCTGCTTCGGCATGTTCGAATGCGTGAATGATCGGCAGGCGGCCCATGCCCTGCTCGATGCGGCCACCGCATGGCTCCGCGCCCGGGGGCGCACCGAGATCAGGGGGCCCATCGACTATTCCACCAATTATCCCTGCGGCTTGCTGATCGACGGGTTTAATACTCCGCCGCGGGTGATGATGAATCACAACCCCATGTACTATGCCGGGCTTTTGGAATCCTGGGGATTGACCAAGGCCAAAGATATTTATGCCTGGTGGTTTGAGGATAAGATCAACCTGGAGCAGCGTTGGCGGCATCGCGTGGAGCGCATTGTCAAGCGGACGGGCATTACAATCCGCCATTTCGACAATAAGGATTTCGAGGCCGACGTTGCCCGATGCCGGGAGGTCTACAATTCCGCCATGCACGATCTGTGGGGATTCGTCAATCTGAGCGACGCCGAATTCCACCATCTGGCCCGGCGCCTCCGCAAGATCGCCCAAGAAGAACAGATTTTGCTGGCTGAACTCGACGGCAAACCGGTGGGCTTTTCCGTTACCATCCCCGACATTAATGAAGCAATCCGTCCTTTAAAGGGCCGCCTGACAACTTGGGGTCTGCCCCTGGGTTTTTTGCGGCTGTTGCGGAGGATGAAAAAAATCTCCACCGCCCGGGTGGTCATACTGAACGTGCTGGAAGGCTACCGCCGCCGCGGAGTGGCCGAGGCCCTTATCTTGCGCACGCTGGATTATGGAAAAAATGTGTTGCACTATTCCGGCGCGGAGTTGAGTTGGACCCATGAAGACAACGCACCCATCAACCAGGCTATCGAATCGGTTGGCGGCCAACGCTACAAAACGTACCGGATATTTCAAAAAGGGATTAGAGATTAGAGATTAGAGATTAGGGATAATGGATTCGGGATAATGTAATATTATCCGTTTAGGTTGGACGCTTGCGTCCGGTATTTTTTTGCGAACATTGTCCGTGCAAGCAATCAAATTGGCAAAAAACGCGTGATTTAAGTGAACATCGGCGGATTTACAAACGTAATGCCAGGGGAATTAGCCTGCCCAGGCCAAATTATTTTCCCCCGGAAAATCAAAATGCCCAAATTGTTCATAAAAACGCGACTTGCTCTTTTTTTCGCGTTTTTTTCATTGTGCCTGGCGCCTGCTCCGGCGGCGGCGGGCGGCGGCCCGGAGAATGTCCTTTTGGTGGTAAATCCCAAGAGCCCCGATTCGCTTACAATTGCCAATTATTATATTCACCTGCGGCAGATTCCACCTGGAAACGTGTTTTATCTGCCATGGGACCCGAAAGCGGATCAGGCGTCAATCGCCGACTTTCGTTCACAGATCCTCAATCCCATCATCGAGACAATTCATTCGCGCCGCTTGTCCGCGCAAATCGATTACGTCGTGTATTCGAGCGATTTTCCTTGGTCAATTGATCTTTCCGGCGACATTCAAAAGTTAGAAAATCCCATATCCGTTTCCGACAATTCCGAGATGGAAGGTTTTGAACAACCGTTGCCGAGTCATCGGACATTGCCCAAGCAGATTACACCCGTCGGTTCGCTCAACGGGCTGACGTATCTTTGGCAATCGGTCCTCAAGGGTGAAGTGAATTATTTAGATCTTCAATCGAACCGTTACGTTCGATTGCCTTCGCCCCAACAAAAAAACATGCCCACCCTTGGTTTCCGCAGCGCTTGGCAATTTGGGGCGCATGGCGAACTGCTCGAATCACAGGGCAAAACATACCTCCTATCCATGGCCCTGGGTGTTACATACGGCCGGGGCAATACGGTGGACGAAATCCTCAAATACCTTAAGCGGAGCGCGGCGGCCGACGATACGCATCCCCGCGGGACCATCTACTTTGTCAAGAATGAGGATATCCGCTCCCGCATCCGGGACGACCTTTTCCCCCAAGCCGTCAAGGAGATCGAGGAGTTGGGCGTAACGGCGAAAATCATCAAGGGAACCGTGCCCATAAATAAAAATGACGTCCAAGGCGTGGTGATGGGTACGCCGGATTTCGACTGGAAAGCCTCGGGCAGCATAATTTTGCCCGGCGCCATCTGCGACAACTTCACAAGTTATGGCGGAATAATGGTAAATATGGAGAGCCAAACTCCGATAAGCGAATTTCTCCGCTTTGGCGCGGCCGGGGCCGGCGGCACGGTCCACGAACCTTATGCCATTTTGCAGAAGTTCCCCCTGCCCATGATACAGGTTCACTACGCCCGGGGTTGCAGTCTTGCCGAGGCGTTTTATCAGGCGGTCCAGTCCCCATATCAACTGTTGATTGTGGGCGATCCGCTCTGCCGCCCCTGGGCCAACACACCCATGGTAAAGGTCTCTGGATTAAAGCCGAACTATTTAGTGAAAGGAACATTGACGCTTTCACCCGCGGCAACCACGCCTTCGGGCCGGGAGATCGACCATTTCGAGCTGTTCGTCAACGGTTCACGCGCAAGTTTGTGCAAACCGGGCGGCGTCTTGACGCTCGACACCGCGCTTTTGCCCGACGGCTACCACGAATTGCGGGTCGTCGCTGTCGAGGCCGGCTTGATCCAATCTCAAGGCCGCGCCATCTTGCCGGTCATCACCGACAACCACGGCCGAAAAATCCAGGTCAAAACCACCTCCAAGGGAGTCATCAGCCCCGATAATCCCCTGATCATCGACGTCGATTCACCCGGCTCGGCCGGAATTGGCGTGCTGGAAAACAGCCGCATCGTGGGCCGGTTGGCGGGCGCAAAAGGGCAAATAAAAATCGAGGCCGACCAACTCGGCGCCGGCCCGGTCCGCCTGCAAACCGTGGGCCTGGGCCAAGGCGACCCCAGCACACACGTCATGGGCCTGCCGATTGACGTATCAGTTGAAACATCGGACAAAAATATTCCACAAACCCCATCCCCCAATTCCCAATCCCCAATCCCCAAACCCTAATCCCCACTCCGCCCCGCCATGCACGAACATTTCATGCGACTGGCCCTGGAACAGGCCGAACAGGCATTGCGCGAAGATGAAGTGCCTATTGGCGCGGTCGTCGTGCGCCAAGAGGAGGTTATCGCCTCGGCGCACAACCAACGGGAACAACTGCACGATCCAACCGCTCATGCCGAGATGATCGCGATTACCCAGGCGGCCGAGTCGTTGCACTCCTGGCGACTCGATGGATGCACGCTTTATGTCACCCTGGAACCATGTCCGATGTGTGCCGGCGCAATCCTTCAAGCCCGCATTCCCATGCTGGTTTATGGCGCTGCCGATCCCAAGGCCGGAGCCGTTCATTCGCTCTACCGAATGCTCGACGATCCCAGGCTGAATCATCGTTGCCAGTACGTAACCAATGTCCTGGCCGAGCCTTGCGCCGAGATTCTCAGCCGCTTCTTTCAGGCCCAACGCCGGCTGGGTAAAAAATAGCCGATCAGGGTTGGAATGTAGCAGGCACAGTCCGTGTGCCTGCGACTGGGGAAAAATGGCTGATCAGGGTTGAAATGTAACAGGCACACTCCGTGTGCCGTTTGCATGCGGGATATTCCATATTTTCAGGTATGATCGGCATGGATAAACGGCAATTAACATGGACGGCACACGGAGTGTGCCTGCTACATTTACTATGGCAATAAAGGCGGGAAATTTTTCTCGGGGGGGAATTGTCTTCCCGGATATAAAGATTAGAATTAGAGAAAGTCTGTTTGATAATATCTAAAAATCCTCGATCCCGGGAGGTAAACCATGTCTCTCTCGGTTTCGCGTAAAAATGCAACCGACGCGCAGACCAGCGGTTATGGGCAGGAAGTTTCGGCTTTTCATAACGAAATTTCCGCAAACGTTGGACACGAAGAGCAGGATCGATTATCTTCCCGTAAAGGCTCCGCATTTTCCAAGTCTTCAAGTTCGGCTTTCGAGCGCTGGCTTTGCCGCTGCATGCTTAAGACCCTGGGCGCTCCGCCGGTGCGCCTAGTTCTGTGGGATGGCGAAGAAATATCAGCTTCCCGAGAGCCAAGCGCCGCCCGGGTATTTATCGGCGACCGGCCCACCCTGCGGCGCCTGATACTCGATCCCGAATTCCACTTCGGCGAGGCATACAGCCAAGGGCGTCTCGAGGTGGAGGGCGACTTGCGCGATTTCCTGGAAATCTTCTACCGTACGCGGCTCCGTTGCGGCGCAGCCTCACATCCGCTGAAAAGAATATGGAGACGGTTCTTGCATGCCCGGCGTTCTAATTCCCTTGCCGACGCGCGGGAAAACATACATCGGCATTACGACATCGGCAACGATTTTTATCAACTCTGGCTCGATCCGCTGATGATCTACAGTTGCGGATATTTCGCGCGGGAAGACATGACCCTGGCCGAGGCCCAACTGGCCAAGCTGGATTACGTGTGCCGCAAATTGTGGCTGAGGCCGGGCGAGAGCGTGGTCGATATCGGCGGCGGTTGGGGTGGACTGGCGATCCACATGGCCCGCCGCTATGGAGTCACCGTCAAGGCCTTTAACATCTCCAGGCAACAAAACGAATTTGCCCGGCGTCGGGCCCGGGCCGAAGGGCTCGACGGCCGGGTGGAATTCATCGAGGACGATTACCGCAACATCAGCGGGCGCTACGACGCCCTGGTTTCACTGGGCATGCTGGAACAC
>JBEKSO010000198.1:0-7675 GCA_049516935.1 Thermoguttaceae bacterium | reverse complement strand
TGGCATGCCCACTCATCCCATCCCCGTCAGTCAGCGGATCATCACCAATTTTTACACCGCCAAACGCATGCTGCACGCCTTGCAATTGACCATCCAGCGCCATGAAGCCACATTCGGCGTGCTGGAGACCGACGTGCAAAAACGCGTACGCCCGGGCGTGATGGGCCAACGCTAGAAAAAAGTATTAGGCTATCGGCTGTAGGTTTTATAAAACAAATAGGCGATAGTACAAAATATAAGCCCACGGATTTCAATCCGTGGGCTTTTGTTTTCAGTTTACAGTTAACTGTTCACCGTCAACTGTTAACTGTCCTTTTCGGTTTGTATATATCGGTCGCCGTGCCGAAAAAAACTTCGGCGGCCGCGCCCAGCGTTTCGGAAAAAGTCGGATGCGGATGGATTGTTTCCACAACGTCCCGGGCCGACGCGCCCATTTCGATGGCCAACACGGCTTCGGCGATAAGATCGCCCGCGGTATAGCCCACGATGCCGCAGCCTAAAACGCGCTCGGTCTCCGGATCGATGAGCCACTTGGTCAATCCCTCTGTGCGGCCGATTGCCTGCGCCCTTCCGCTGGCCGCCCAAGGAAACATGGCTACCGTAACCGCACGGCCTTGGCTTTTGGCTTGGGTTTCAGTTAGTCCGGCCCAGGCGATTTCCGGATCTGTGAAGACCACGGCCGGTATCGCTCGGGGTGCGAATGTCGCCGCATGACCGGCCAGGGCTTCCACGGCCGCCTTGCCTTCGTGTGCGGCCTTGTGGGCGAGCATCGGTTCGCCGGCCACGTCGCCGATGGCAAAAATGTTTGCATCGCGCGTTTGCCGGCGGTTATCGACCACGATGAATCCCTGCGGGGTAATTTGGACCTTGGTCTTTTCCAGGCCCAAGCCGGCGCTATTGGGTTTGCGGCCCACGGAAACCAGCACGCGGTTGAAACGCTGCGCCTTTTGCTCGACGTTCCCTTCCAGCGCGACTTCGATCTCGTCTTTAAGGTCCTTTAGCCCGGTCACTTTTGTATTTAGATGAATTGCCGCGAACAGGCCTTCGAGTTTTTTGTGCAGGGGCTTTACAAGGTCGCGATCGACGCCGGGCAACAGGCCGTCGGTAAGTTCGACCACCGTGACCTTGGCGCCCAAGGCGGCATAGACTGTGCCCATTTCCAGGCCGATGTACCCGCCGCCCACGACCAGGAGCGAGTCGGGCACGTCGGGCAGGTTAAGCGCGGCGGTGGAATCCATCACGCGAGGAGTGGGCAGGCTTAACGCGGGAATAATGGCCGGACTGGATCCGGTGGCGATGATGCAGTGCTCGAAGCGCAGGCGGTCGTCGTCCAGCGGTTTGTCGCCTTGGGCATCGAGTTTTAATGTGTTGGAATCCTCGAACGTTGCCTTTGCCCGGATTGCTTGGACATTTCGTTTGGCGGCGATTTGCTTCAGCCCGCCGGTCAAGTTGGCGATGGCCTTTTCCTTGCGGTCGCGCATGGCGGCGACGTCGATCTTTGGCGGCGGGAAGTTTACGCCCCAATCGCCCAGGTGCCGGGCGTCGGCCATGGTTTTGGCCACGTGCAGCAGGGCCTTTGACGGGATGCAACCTCGCAGCAGGCACACGCCGCCGAGTTTTGCATCCTGCTCGACCAGCGCAACCTTCATTCCTAAATCGGCCGCCAAAAACGCCGCCGCATATCCGCCGGGACCCGCGCCAATAACAACTAATTGCGTATTCATGGATTACCTCGTATGAGTCAGAGATATTTTCACGTCTGACCGGAGATAATCAAGGGGGGAAGTAGTTGGGTATCAAATCGCGATTTTTCCACGTTTTGCCGGATGCCGCAGGGTGAGCACAAGTCTCATTATTTTGGGCACTAAATCTCGATTTTTCCACTTTTTGCCCTGCTGTTCTTCTTTGGTTTTGGGTGATTTAGGGATCTAGCAGGATTGTGTCGGCTGGATTGTAGCAGAACGGCTGGCACAGTTTCTAGAGAACTTTTTGGCCAGTACCATTAATTATTGAGTACTGAGGCAATTTGGTAAAATTCTTACATGGGATGACTATCAAGGACGAAGGCTGTAAAACTGGTTCCCGATGCCATTTACGCCTCTTTGACCATCATTTAAACGGTGCCTAGTCAGTGCACTCTCCGAGGCAATGAAATCGCTCACCTTCGGGTCGCGGCTACACGAAACCATTTGGTCGTTTATCAGGTGCAGGCGAACTATTTACGTGATTTTGCGTATGAGTACAATAATCTTATTAAATAAAGTAGTCCGGAGGAATTTTTATGAACCGAATTACTGCAATAATCCAAATGTTGTCGTTAGCTATTGTTACTTCGTGCCAGGCAACAAAATTGAATCCAGAACAGACGAAGGCTGTTGCTGAGATTGAGAAACTGGGTGGGAAGGTAACCTTTGATGGGAAGAGCCCGGACAACCAAGTTATCGGCGTAGACTTGTATTTAACTAAGGCGACTGATACAGAGTTGGTACATCTAAAAGGGTTTTCCAAACTAAAAGAGTTATACCTCAACGGAACGAAGGTTACGGACGCTGGTCTGGAACAACTAAAAAGTATGACCTCACTCCAAGTGTTGGGCCTGAGTGGCACCCAAGTCACGGACAGTGGGATGAAATACCTCGAGGGATTAACGAATCTAAATGAATTATACCTTAATGGCACTAAAGTGGGCGACGCCGGACTGAAACAGATCGAGAATTTAGCCGAACTCCAAAAACTGTATCTTTGGGATACCAAGGTCACAGACTTCGGACTACAAAATCTCAAAGGATTTTTAAAACTCAAGGATTTAAACTTGAGCCAAACCACGGTGAGCGACACAGGACTGGAATGCATCAAAGGCTTGACCCAACTCGAGAAGTTGGATTTCTTCTTTAGCCCTAACATCACGGACGCCGGGCTGGAACGCCTTAAGGGATTAACTCAACTCAAAGAATTGGATCTTCATGGCACCCAGGTCTCGGACGAAGGACTAGAATATATCAAGAGCATGACTCAACTTCAAATGTTGGGACTCGGTGGGACAAAGGTGACGGATGCTGGACTGGAATCGATTAAAGGTTTGTCCCAACTTCAAAGTTTGCGCCTCGGTTTCAATTTTACGGACGCTGGCTTGGAAAAACTCAAGGGATTAACCCAACTCAAAGAATTGGAACTCCGTGGTTCCAGGGTCACTGATGCCGGACTCGTACATCTCAAGGCCTTGACCCAACTCCAAGCATTGGATCTCGGCGGCACTAAAGTTTCAGATGAAGGTGTGAAAAAGTTACAGCAATCGTTGCCTAACTGCAAAATCGAACGTTGAGATTGATACATATCGCGCGGGTGCCCTTGATTGACGGTCAAAAATGGTGGATTGTGTGCCACTGCTTCGTAGAAGCAGTGCCGTCGGGAGCAGTGCAATGGGAAGTCTTTAAGGGCTTCATGGGACGATTTTTAAGACAGTTGGAACGGTTCTGTCTACTTTCAGCAATACGTCTTTTCCGCCGGCCCAATCTTGAGTACTCGACCATTGCCACTGCTCAGGCAGTGCCACAAGGCCGCGTTGTACTGGGTTATTGTGGATATATTCCAAAACCTGATGGGCGGCATTGGGATCGTAAATATTTCGGTCTTGACCGGGCCCGGCCTGCCAGAATCGGTGATAGGTCCGGTTCCGATTGCGAACAGTCAGCCGTTCGAGGAAGTCTGGGCGGTTCTCTTCGAGCCAGTGAATTGCTTGTTGACCTATCGGTCGTTTGATATCGGCCAGAATGGTTTGAATCTGATAACCCGGCTTTGGCCAGAGTAATAGATGAACGTGTTCGGGCATGATTACCCATCCCCAGAGATCGAAACCATGTTTTTGACGAGCGGCCTGTAAAGCCTCGATCAACCAATATCGCGATCGATCTTTATTCAGGAGAGGCAGACGATGATAACAGGAAAAGGTGAGAAAATGGGCGTGGCTTGGCTCATCAAAATGATGAACTTTTTTTCGTCGACGATCGATTGAAGATGGGTCCCGCTCCATGACGTAATTATCTATACTAAGCACGGAACATGCAAGTTACCCAGCCGCGAGGGCCACTGCTTCTGCGAAGCAGTGGCACACCTACCATTCCCTTTGGATCAGGGGCAACTTACGCGCTTTCGGCTTTCCAGCGTTTGCTGGGGGCGCGGGATTTAGAGTCGGAGGCGGAGTCGTCGTGGGATTCTGGTTCGTCGTCCGCCTCGGCATCGGATTCTTCGTAGTCGGAATCATCGTCTTCATTGTCGGCATCATCTTCCGATTCTTCGTCATCCTCTTCGTACTCGTCCGATTCATCTTCCTCTTCGTCTTCTTCGTCGGAATCAGTTTCATCTTCGCCGGTTTCTTCTACTTCAGACTGGCCTTCTTCCAGGTCCTCATCGGACTGGCCGTCTTCATCTTCGGCGGTATTTTCGGGTTCATCTTCATCTTCCTCGGCGTTGTCCTGGAAGGATTCTTCCTGCGAATCTTCGTCATCGAAGGCGGATTTGTTGGGTTGGGCGATGAAGATTTTATTTGTCCGCCGGGGTTTGGGTTTTTGGGCCTCTTCGGGCGTGACGGGGGCCTGGCCGGTCATGGCTTCCCATTGGGACATGGTGACGAGGATGTCGCGGGCTTGGGAGCCGTTGTACGGACCGACGATGCCGTCCTCGGCCATGTAGTCGATCAACCGGGCAGCACGGCCGTAGCCAATGCCTAATGCCCGTTGCAAAAGCGAGACGCTGCCGCGGCCTTCGCGGATGACGATGTCCACGGCAGACTCGTAGAGGTCATCGCCGCGGTCGAATTTTTTCGTTTCGCCCTCGGGCTGCGAGGCCTTGAGTTGAACCAGTTCCTTGACGAACTGCGGCTCGGACGTGGCGACTGTGGCGATGACGCGGTTGATTTCGTCGTCGCTAAGGTACGTGCCTTGGCCGCGGATCAATGTGCCGGTGCCTGGCCAGAGGAAGAGCAAGTCGCCGTTGCCCAGCAGTTTGTCGGCGCCCATTTCGTCGAGCACCACACGGGAATCGGTGCGCGAGGCGACCTGGAAGGAAATTCTGGCGGGCAGGTTCGATTTTATCAGGCCAGTTATCACGTCGACGGTGGGTTTTTGCGTGGCCAGCACCAGGTGGATGCCGACCGCGCGGCTTTTTTGCGCCAGGCGGATGATGTGCCCCTCGACTTCCTTGGCGGCGGTCATCATCAGGTCGGCCAACTCGTCGGTCACTATGACGATGTATGGCATGTGCAAGGGTATTTGGCGGCGCTCCTCGTCGTCCTCGGGCTGGATGCGTTCCATGAGTTCCTCTTCGCCCAACTGGTTGTAGACGCTGACGTGGCGGACTCCCGCGCGGGCGAGGAGATGGTATCGTTCTTCCATTTTGTCAACCGCCCAGGCCAAAATGGCCTCGGCCTTGCGCATGTCGGTTACGACCGGGTGCATGAGGTGCGGCAGGGTTTTATAAGGGCTGAGTTCGACCATTTTGGGATCGATCAGGAGCATGCGGACTTCGTCGGGCCGGCGGGTCATGAGCATGGAAACAATGATCGAGTTCAGGCACACGCTTTTACCGGTGCCGGTTCGCCCGGCGATCAAGAGGTGCGGCAGGGTGGAAAGATCGACGACCAGGGGATTGCCGGCCACGTCCTTGCCCAGATACAAGGGGATCCGCATTTTCATGCTTTTGCCGTTGGCTTCCTCGATGACCTCGCGGAGGCGGACGATCTGGCGTTGGGTGTTGGGGACCTCGATGCCGACGGTGTTTTTTCCGGGGATGGGGGCCACTATGCGGACGCTGGGCACGCGCAGGGCGATGGCCAGGTCGTCGGCCAGGGCGGTGATTTTGCTTAGGCGCAGGCCGGCTTCGAGCTCCACCTCGAACTGGGCGATGACCGGGCCGGTCTGGATTTCGACCACGCGGACGTTGAAGCCGAAATCGAGGAAGGTTTTTTCCAGGATTTTCGCGCGGTGGCGGACTTCTTTCTCATGCTCGTCGAAGGAGTAAGTTTCGCCGGGCAGGAGAAGATCGAGGGAGGGCAATTCGTAGTCGGCGGCGTTCTGGCCGGGTTTTTCGGGCTCGAATTGCTCGAATAGTTTTTGCCGTTCGGCCTGTTTGCCCATTGCCGCGGACTTGGCGGCGGGCTGAGTGCCGGCCGGGACAACAGCCACCGCTTTTTTGTCGTTGCCGGCCTGATCGGCGGCTTTTTCATCGTCTTCATCCACTTGCGCGACCGACGGTCGCGGCTTTATGGATTCAACTTCTTCGTTCGCGCGCCCGCTGATTCGAACCGCTACTTTACCGTCGACTTCATCGGGTTCATAGGCGTCGAGGTCTGATCGGCGGCGGCCGAGTTTGTGGGCATAGGCCGCGCCGACCTGCAACACGCCCCGGCCGAAATGTTTGGTCGGCATGCTTATCATCCACACCAAGAGGCGAATAAGCATGTAGTCCGTCGTGAGCAGCAATCCGCCGGCAAGCAGGCTGACGGAGATGATATACGCGCCGAGTCGGGCGAAGTGCAATTCCAAAAGTCCCCGGCCGGTTGCGCCCAGGTATCCGCCCGGGCCGATCACCGGGCCGGGCGAAAGCCGGGCAAGGGCCATGGCCGCCAGCGCGGTCAGGCCCACAAGCGATAGCAACCAGCCGCCGGCGCGGAGCCAGGGTTGAGTTATCCGCCGGTGCATGAGCAAAACGGCATCGAGCACGGTCAGGGAGACGATTAAATAGTATGCGCCGATGCCGAGGGATTCGAAGAGCAATCGGGCGACAATGGCCCCTGAACGCCCGCAGGTGTTGTGGATTTCGAGATGCGGTGGATAGACCAGCGATGTGGGCGGATCGGCCGGGTCGTAACTGAACAAGGCAGCCGTGAGAAAAATTACCAAGGCCAATAAGGCCAGGGCCAGAAGATCGCGCTTCAGTTTACGTTCTTCAAACATAAAACGATGTGGCAAGAGGTGAAAACGATAACCTGCGGTCCGGATCGTGCGAGGCGGGCCGGTGCGCATCCGTGTCTAAAACAGATCCTGCTTCTTCGTCCTAAGTATCGGCCATTTCAGAACTTGTAGACGAGTTTCCATCCGCGGCGCGTTGCCGCTTGCCAGAGCGCAATTGCCATGCAAATCCATTTGCACAGGCATATCCGGCATAAGAGGTTATTGCCGAGTTACCCTGGAAGGCGGCGGAAGGATTATAATCGGGGAATTCATTCATGAGGTATCCGTTAAAATGCGGCAGGCACACTCCGCGTGCCGTTTTGGCTATCTTTCGTACGTCGGGCGGACGGCATACCGAGTGTGCCTGCTACATAGGGGAGAGGCGATTTTACCGGCAAATACCGGTCATTTATCGGTATTTGCATTGAAAATGCTATGTTTCAGGGCGGGATTTTTCTGTAAAATAAAAGATGAGGGCAGGGGCCCTGGCCGGGCCTTGTTACCAGAGATTTCGCGGCACATGACTGGAAAATTACCGCGGGCCGGCAAGCGTTTTGTTATAGGCTTTGAAAACAGAATTCGAGGGTTTTTTTAATCAAACCGATTGAAAGAAACGTGCTGATCGGTGAAAATAAAAGGTAGGTCCATTCGAGCCTTGATTCCCGGTTTTTTCCCCTTCTTATCCCAAAGCCAAAAACACTGTTTATCGGATTTTGAAGTATGATGTC
>JBEKSO010000197.1:0-7765 GCA_049516935.1 Thermoguttaceae bacterium | reverse complement strand
TTGCGGCCCGGCAAGCAGACGCTGATGATCGGTTTCGGCGTGGGACTATCCTGGGCCGGGTGCGCATGGACCGAAACCTGGCAAGCCCAACAATGCGCGTGTAAGCCTGTCGAAGCACATCGCGAAGCGGCTTAATGTCACTTTAAAAGTTTAGCCCATGAGCTTGCTCCCCGAGTTTTTCTGCTCTCCATAAAAATATGTGTTTAGGTTTGAGTACGGTGATTTGTCCAGTATGTAAAGCCGCGACCATTGGTCGCGCCCTGTTTGTTTCCGCCATGTAAAGCCGCGACCATTGGTTGCGCCCTGTTTGTATCCGCCATGTAAAGCCGCGGCCATTGGTCGCGGTTTGGTTGAAGCTTTATGCCGCGTTAGGGTCCAGGATTTATGTTTGATAATGATTGGCGCGAGCAGTTGCCGGTTAAAATACGTGTCACGCAGATTATCGTCGGGGCGCTGAGTTTTGGGTGTTTCTGTTTTTTGCTCATCGCGATTTTTGTGTCGCAAAGTCTGAATAAAGCGCCCGACCAACTAATACTCACGTATATCGCCCTGCCCATAGCCGCCATAATTTTATGCGTTTGGGCCGTTCTCCCGTTCATCATCGTTTCCCAGGGGCGGAAAAATATTCAACAAAAACTCTTTTCTAATGCCAAACAAGCAAGCGATAGCTTTACCGACGACAAAAAGGAAAACGAAAATACCAGGGCCCAGATGATTCTTAATTTGCTGCAGACGAAGATCATCGTTGCCAGCGCAATTCTTGAAGGGGCAGTGTTTTTCCTGCTTATCGCTTACATGGCCGAGCGTTCCATGCTTTGCCTTGCGGCGGCTCTTGTGCTCTTGTTCCTGCTCATTGCCCAAATGCCCACAAGCGGCCGGGCGACATACTGGGTCGAAGACCAATTGAAATCGCTCGATGTCTGACGAAAAACGGCATTGACCCTCGGGCCGTCCCTCATTAATGTACGCTGCCTTTAACAGTGCGATGGTCTGCGCATTGATCGGAAGCTGCAATATTATCCAGGCTCCCCAAATTGCGCATGTCATCCAAAATTACTTGTCCGCATTGCAATGTATCGTTACAGCAATCCAAAACCGCTGAAACGCGCGGGTGCCACTGGCTCCGCCAGTGCAAATTTGGATTTCTGGCGTAATCTGCACTGGCAAAGCCAGTGGCACAATAATAAGATAACCTGTCAAATTGGTCTTGTCGGCCCAATAGCGTGCATTTGCGTATTGCTGGTTGTGTCGTCGCTGTCAGCCGGTTGCGCAACGTCCAATCGAGTCACTCTTCGCACGATCCCCCAGAATCCGCTGGTCGATGAATTAAAGTTAGCCTCGTATTACGGGCCGCGCCCCAGCCAGCGGACCGAGCAATTGCTCCGCGTGCACAATCTGACATACAAGCCCAGGACCGATCCCCGGGAATTGATCAAGCGCCTTCAGGAGTTTAACAACTATGAACCTAGAGCCGACCGGGTGTATGCCATGTCGGAACTGTCGTATCTGGGCGGCATAGAGGCCCAACGCATGGACAAACAAGTGGCCTTGGACCTTTTCGGGGCCTCGGTCCTTTACTCGTATCAATATCTATTCGACGATCGTTACAAATCGACCCGCAATCCATACGATCCGCAGTATCGCGGTGTGTGCGATTTATACAATTGCGCCCTGGAATCGGGATTGAGAATCATTTGCACCAGCAGGGAACTCAAACCGGAAACGTCGAAGACGATTCACACGGCGTCCGGCACTTGGGACGTCACGTGCAAGCTTAGGGGTTCGCAGTGGCGCCCGGAAGATTTCGCTCGCTTCGAGTTCGTCTCGGACTTTAAAATAACAGGGATGACAAACCATTATCTCGCGCACGGATTGGGCGTTCCTTTAATTGCTGTCCGCCCCAACAACGACAAAGACGAACCGGTAAGCGCGAAATACTATCCCAGGGATTTGAGCTTCCCGGTTACGGCCTTCTTACGGCCTTCGCCAAACGAAGATCCGCGGGCGGGGCAGGATATGTCGCATCAGCAGTGCGTGCTCGAGATTTTCGATCCCCTCACCACCCCCGAGACGGTTGTCGGCAATCACCTGGTGCCGTTGGAAAGCGATCTGACCACGCCGCTGGCCTACTTCCTCTCGAATCCGGAACTCGACGCCCTGGCCACGGCCGGATTGTTGAAGCCGGAGACCCTATTGCAGCCCGCCGAGGCCATGTTCAACTTGCGCCAAGACAAGAAAGACGCGGTAATGGGTCTTTACATGGTGCAGCCCTACGAGCCGGGCAAAATTCCCGTGGTATTTGTGCACGGCCTGTGGTCCTCGCCCATGACCTGGATGGAGATGTTCAACGACCTGAGAAGTTCGGAGGACATCCGCGACCATTATCAATTCTGGTTCTATCTTTATCCGAGCAGCCAGCCGTTCTGGCTCTCGTCCATGCAAATGCGCCGCGACCTGGCCGAAGTCCGCCAGACGCTCGATCCCAACCGCCGGGAACCGTCCCTGGACCAGATGGTGCTGATCGGGCATAGCATGGGCGGCCTGGTGTCGGAAATGCAAACCATCAATAGCAACGACGACTATTGGCATCTGGTCAGCAAGGAACCGCTCGATCAGATCAAGGCCGATCCGGCCGACCGCGAAAAACTGGCTCAGGAATTTTATTTTCAGCCCAACCCTTCAATCCGCCGAGTGATAACCATAGCCACGCCGCACCGTGGCAGCCCTTTTTCCAACCAGACCACGCAATGGCTGCTGGGCAAACTGATCAGCTTTCCCAAGGCCCTTATAAACAGCCAGCAAAAACTGTATCTGCAAAATCCGGGCGATTTTCCTGAAAATTCGCTGGTCAAGGTCGACACCAGCATCGACTCGCTATCGCCCAGCTCGCCGATCTTTCCGGTGATGATCGCCAGCCAGCGCCCGCCGTGGGTCAAGTATCATAGCATCGTGGGCGTTGTGCCGCCGCAATGGTGGCTGAGCGCGATTGCAAAAGATGGCGACGGCGTGGTGGCCAAGGAAAGCGCCCATTCGGACCATGCCGAATCGGAGATCGTCGTACCCGCCGATCACTCCTCGATCCTCACCCATCCCCTGGCCGTGCTCGAAGTGCGGCGGATTCTTCTAGAACACCTCGACGATCTCCGCGGCGATCCGGCCCAACGCGTAGCCCTACGCCTGTCGCGCTAACCTTCGGCCAATATGCTACGTGACAGTGTGCCACTGCTTCGCAGAAGCAGTGCTTGCTGGAATCGCCATCCACTGCTTGCCTTACGTCAGGGCGCCGACCGAAGGTTGGTCGCGGGAGAGGGGCCGGGGGTGAGGGCAGTTGGGTATTGATAGAGTTTTAACGAATTGGCCCATTATTTTGGGCTTTTCTGGATATTCGAGGGCAGGGTACAATGCCGCCCGGATTGGATTTCTTTCTTACTAGGGGAATTACACAATGAATCTCCATAAATGGACAGTGGCTGCCTTGCTTGGTCTTTTTATGTTGAGCGGTTTCAAGCCTTTGATGGCCGAGACAACCGATGAATCTTCGCCAGCAAAAGAGGCGTTCGAAAAAGGCAAGGCACTGTTCGAAAAGGAAGATTATCCCGCGGCGATTGACGCATTTACCGAGGCCATAAAACTCGATCCGAAATCGGCCGAGGCGTATTGTTATAGGGGAAGAGCTTATGGCAATAACGGTGATAAAGATAAATGCTTTTCGGATCTGGATGAGGCCATTAGACTGGATCCTAAATATGCCTTGGCATACGCCGTGCGAGGCATGTGCTATGCGAATAAAAACGATTTTGGAAATGCCATTCAGGACTGTGAAACAGCGATTCGATTGGATCCGAAATTAGCCAAAGCATACGATGCCCGAGCTTATGTAAATGGTTTGAAAGATGATTTTGACGAAGCAATTCAAGATTTGACTAAATCCATAAAACTCGAACCGAAATCCTTTATTTCTTTTTGCCATAGGGGCTCAGCCTATGGAACGAAAGGTGAATTTGATAAGGCAATAGCAGATTATACTGAAGCCATTCGGCTCAATCCAAAATATTCTAATGCGTATTCATGCCGTGGTTATGCCTACATGAATATAGGCGAATTCGATAAAGCCCTAGAAGATTATACAGAGGCTTTAAAATTCAGTATGAAAGACGCTAGGTTATATGGAAATCGTGGTTACACTTATGCACTTAAAGGCGATTTCGCCAAGGCCATTGCAGACTTAAACGAAGCAATAGAGATTGATCCGAAATTTGCCGACGCATATACCTATCGGGGCATGGCCTATATGAATAAAGGCGAGTTCGACAAGGCAATCATTGATATTAACGCAGCCCTCCAGATCGATCCAAAATCGGGTCATGCTGATTATGCGTATTCCAGTCGTGGCGTTATTTATTTACAAAAAGGCGATATAGATAAGGCGATTGAGGATTTTTCAGAAGCCATCCGGATGGATACGAAAATAGTTGAGGTATATTCATATCGAGGCTTTCTATTGTCCCAAAAAGGTTTGATGGATGATGCGATTTTGGATTTATCACAAGCAATTCAACTTAAACCAACTGACGCAACCCTGTATTTAAGTCGTGCTAATATTTATTATCATAAAAATAACTTTGACAAAGTCATCAGCGATTTAACAGAGGTCATTCGGCTTAATCCGAAATGTACCGATGCATTCACCTATAGAGGCAGCGCATTTATGACGAAATGCGATTATGATAAGGCCATTAAGGACTCGTGCGATGCTATCGATCTCGATCCAAAATCATCCATGGCATATTACGTTCGAGGTTCTGCCTATTTGTATAAGAATGATTTAGACAAGGCAATAACCGACTTAACCGAATCTATCCGTTTGAATCCCAAATACGCCCAAGCGTACTATTTGCGTGGTTGGATCTATAAGCAGCAAGCTGATCATGACAAGATCTCTAAAATAATATCTTATTCTTATCCCATCCAGTTTAATATACAATTCGATGATTTAAAAGAAAAAAAGGAAAATATCCCTGCATATAATTTCGGTGGCATCGACAACGAGCAGAAAAAAGAGAGTGATAAAATCCTCAAAATACAAAATCGGCCCGTCCAATTGAACGTTCATTCCGCTAAAACAGAAGACAACAGGGATAAAGAAAAAAGCGAGTCTTTGAAGAGCATTGATATGATTCGCGCGGAAAATGATTTTGCCAAAGCAAGGGAGCTTGGTTACAAGCCGGAGGAGACCGGGAAAGGCGATGCGGGAAAGAATGAAGGCGTAGGGCTGAACTTAAAATAAACGCTATGATCTCGTCGGGGCGACAGTTGAAGTATCGTTTGGGCGAAAGTTGAATAATCGTTGGGGCGACAGTTTAACTGTCGCCCCAACTGTTATAAGATATACTCCGGCACCGACTCTTAAATTGACTATTAGCGTATAACTTGATAGACTATTAATGTCTTGATTAGGAGCGTTACCATGGAGATAACCGCAATGGGGAAAGTCGTCGTTTCCGCGCGCATCGAAAACTTGCAAGATATATATGATGCTGAGCGGGGCAATATTCCAAGAGAGAGTGTCCGCACGGCTGAAATATCCGATGCCCTGGTCGATACCGGCGCCACTTTCCTTTCACTTCCGCGAAAATTGGTTCAGCAACTAGGATTGCGGCAACACCGCTCCCGAACCGCCCGCACCCCAACGGGAATCGTTTCTTTCGGCATCTATGAAGCCGTTCGCTTGACCGTGCAAGGACGGGATTGCCTGAGCGAAGTAGTCGAGGTTGCCGACGAATGCCCGGTGCTCATCGGCCAGATTCCGCTGGAGTCATTGGATTTCGTGGTCGATCCCGTCGGGCAACGTCTTATAGGAAATCCCGATCACGGCGGCCAGCAGATGATCGATTTGTTTTTCTCGACGCTCTAATGTTGCCCGCTATGTCGGCGGGCGATTTCATCGCGCAGTCGGGCGGCGCGTTCGTATTGTTCGGCGGCCACCGCGTCGTCGAGTTGCTCGATAAGCGTCCGCCCCAGGCCGTATTCCTTGCGCAGGGACTCTTTTAGTTCGGTTAATTGGCCGACCAACTCGTCCTCGTCGAATTGTTCTTCGGCCTCGAGCTTGACGTAAACTTCCCGAATGCGGTCCAGGGCGCGGTTGAGTTGTTCGATGGCCGCTTCCGGATTGGAATCTTGCACCTCGGCCAGGGCGGCGGCCTGGGCGCGGTGGAAAATCACAAACGGCCGGTACTGCTCGTGAGACATGGTCCAGTCCGGGTCGGTAGACCAGTGGGCGACGAAATCCATCAGGGCCAGGGTATGATCGGCGTCGGCCACTGCCCGGCGAAACTCCCGCAGGGCCAGGCAGCAAATCCGCCGGTGATAAAACTGCAGGAACTCGCGGTCGATTTCCGTGCGGTTTTCGTCGCTGAGCGCGAAAGCCTCGCCCTGGTGGATAAGCTGGGCGTTGAGATAATCCAGATAGGTTTCGGCCCCGCCCGGACGCTGACCATCAGGCCGGCCGGCGGCTTCCATTTGCATAACGCCCATCTCGATTCGCATTTGCATTACTTTGCGGCCGTCCGAGCCCTCGGCAAACCGGGCGCTCACGACTCCCGGCTGAAAGGACCAGTGTCGAAGGATAAAGTCGATGTCTTGTCGCTGTGGCATGGTGTGTGACTGCCGGGTGTTTTGCGGTGTGGAAAGCATCTTATTTATTATACCGTGGAGTATGGAAAAAACATCGGGAGCAAGCCCCCAGGCTATTGAACCTCAGATAAATAAGATTTTTTTCATCTGAGCCGGGCCGTGTCGGCCCGGAAATGCCGGGGCGACACGCCCCGGCTCTGATTTTTCCATGTCATTATTCATCTGAGACTCAATAAACGTTAAAAGCAAAATTACTTATCCGACATTCAATAAATAAAACATTTATTCTTCATGATCTGACAGCCGGCGTTGTTTTTTCCGACCGGATTGGTGTTTTTTCTGTTCCAGGCGGCGATGGATCGAGGACTTGGTGGGCCTGGTTGGCCTTCTGGTTTTAGGTGGTTCGGCCACGACGCCTAGCATGCGGCGGAGTTTTTCCAGGCAATCGGCCGTATTCCGCCCGGCATCGCGAGTGCGCTGGCTGGTTATCAACAGGTCGCCTTCCGTAGTCAGTTTATTGCCGTACCTGGCCAGAAACCGGCCGCGGACCGCCTCGGGCAGACTCTTGCTGGTCCGCACGGGCCAGCGCAGAATAGCCTTGGTGCTGAGCTTGTTGACGTTCTGCCCCCCTGGCCCGCTGCTGCGGGCGTAGGTAAAGGTAAATTCCCGCAGTGGAATTTGCAGCCTGGAGGCAACAATCAGCATCAAGGAAGATTTCATTTTATAACCTGTAAGCGCCTCCCACGAATTGATTTCCTACGATCCTTAAGTTATTGTAATGGGCAATCGGCGTCAACACGGTCCCCGGAATAGAGTCTTTGTTTGAGGATTTAGCACGTTTTGCTTGTGTGTGATTTATATTGCAAATTGAGCAATTTCAAATTTCAAATTGCAAATTGAACAAATATAAGAACTTGCGGCAATTTGCATTTTGCAATTGACAATTTGCAATTTACAATAAATTTGGTTGTGGTCACAGGCCGCGATAGAGGATTTGGGATTGGTGATCGGCTATGCTAACGGTTTACGTGGTATCGGATGGCACGGGCGGAACGGCGGAGCGGATGGCCCGATCGGCCTTGATCCAATTCGTCAGCGCGCCTGTCAACCTGGTGCGGCGGCCCAACGTTCG